>DASTWH010000016.1:0-9032 GCA_035758735.1 Gaiellaceae bacterium | reverse complement strand
GCGCTCCTGAGTGATCTCGATCCACGACGTCGGGCCGAGCTCGACGCCGACGAGATCGCGGAGGAAGCTCATGCAGCCTCCGCGCCCGCGCGCAAGCGTGCGAGCGACGTCTCGCGGCCGAGGAGCTCGAGGCTTTCGTACAGCCCCGGCGAGACCCGCGAGCCCGTCGCGGCGACGCGGATCGGCAAGTAGACGGCGCGTGGCTTCTCGCCCAGATCCTCGCAGAGCCGTTTGAGCGCGACCTCGATCTCGGGGGCCGTCCACGGGTCCACATGCTCGAGAGCGCCCACGGCCGCCGTCAGGATTCGCGCGTCGAGGAGCTCCCGGTCCGGCTCGACGTCGTGGAAGAGGAAGCCCGCGAAGGCAGCGAACTCGCCGAGTCGGCCGATCTTCTCCTGGACGAGCGGCGCCGCCGCGCGAACGCGCTCCTCGGGCCAGTCGACGCCCTGCTCCCGGAGGTAGGCGACGAGGCGCCCGGCGTAGTCGTCGAGCGACAGGTCGCGGAGGTACACGCCGTTCATCCAGTCGAGCTTCGCGTAGTCGAACGTCGCGGGGCTCGAGCCGACGCGCTCGAGCGTGAAGCGCTCCACGAGCTCGTCGCGCGACATGATCGTCGTCTCACCGTCCGGCGCCCACCCGAGCAGCGCCAGGAAGTTCATCAGCGCCTCGGGGACGTAGCCCGCCTCCCGAAACTCGTCCACGGACACCGCGCCGTGCCGTTTCGAGAGTTTCTTCCCGTCTGCGCCGAAGACGTTCGGCACGTGGGCGTAGACGGGAGGCTCGGCTCCGAGTGCGCGCAGCACGTTGATCTGCTTCGGCGTGTTCGAGACGTGGTCGTCGCCGCGGATCACGTGTGTGATCCCGTCGACCCAGTCCTCGAGCGGAGATGCGAAGTTGTAGGTCGGCCGTCCGTCGGAGCGGACGAGGACGAGGTCCTCGAGCTCCGCGTTCGGCACCTCGATACGGCCCTTGATGGCGTCCTCCCACTCCGTCGTGCCCTCGTCGGGCATGCGGATGCGGATGGCGCCCTCGTCCTCGTACGCCGTGCCCTCGTCGACGAGTCGCCGGGCCTCGTCCTTCGCGCGCTCCATGACGTCGAGCTGGAACGTCGTCTCGCCGTCCCACTCGATTCCGAGCCACCGCAGCGAACGCTCGATCTGGTCGACGGACTCCTCGACCTCGCGGCTCGTGTCGGTGTTCTCGATCCGGAGCAGGCACTCGCCGCCACGACCGCGCGCGTAGAGCCAGTTGAAGAGGAACGTCCGAACGCCGCCGATGTGGAGCAGCCCCGTCGGTGACGGCGCCATGCGGACGCGAACGGACATCGCGGAACTAGCCTACCCAGGTGTATTTCGGCGCTCATGTGTCCGCGGCGGGCGGAATCTCGAAGTCGATCGACCGGGTCGAGGAGATCGGCGGCAACGCAGTCCAGGTCTTCACCCAGAGCCCGCGCATGTGGCGCCCGACGGAGCACGGGAAGGACGAGATCAAGCGCTTCAGGAGGCGCCGTCGCGAGACTCGCATCAAGGCGGTCTCGTGCCACGCGCTGTACCTCGTGAACCTCGCGAGCCGCGACGAGACCGTCCGCGAGAACTCGCTGACGGCGCTGCGCGCCACGATGGAGACCGCTCACGCGATCGGCTCCGAGGCCGTCGTCTTCCACGTCGGCTCGCACCTCGGGATCGGGTTCGACGACGCCGTGGAGCTCGTCGAGCCGGCTCTGCGCGAGCTCCTCGAGCTGACGACGGACAAGCTCTGGCTCTGCATGGAGAACGCGGCCGGAGCCGGTGGCACGATCGGTCGTTCCATCGCGGAGCTCGCCGTCCTCACGGATGCGCTGGACAGGCACCCCCGCCTCGGTCTGTGCCTCGATTCATGTCACTGGTGGGCGTCCGGCGTCGACGTCGCTGACACCGACGCGCTCGAGAACGCGCTCGGGGACCTCGACGCGCGCATCGGCCTCGACCGCGTCAGGGTGCTCCACGTCAACGACTCGCAGACGGCGCTCGGATCCAATCGTGACCGACACGAGGTCATCGGGAACGGCGTCATCGCCGGCGGGCTCGCGACGTTCCTCGGCCACCCCGCCTTCAGGGGACTGCCCGCGATCACGGAGACGTGGGAGGACAAGGGCGAGGACACCGAGGATCTCGACCGGATGCGCGACCTCAGGCGTCGAGGCGTCCGCCGCTGGGCGGCGTGGAGGCGGCGCAGCTAGTCCGCGACGGTGGCGAACACGCGGAAGGTCGCGCGCTCGCGCGGAAGCTCGTGGAACTCGGGGATGCGGCACCCGAGGTCGTCCTCGCGGTGCGGATACGTCCCGACGACCTCGACCTCGCACATCGGCAGCGGCGCGCGACGGGCGCGGACGGCGCCGAAGCCCCCGCGACCTGCCTCGGCCTGCTCGAGGAGGTCGAGGTCGATCTCGACCTCGTAGACCTTCTGCATGCAACCGACGTACGTGTGACCCCAGGCCTCGTACGCGTACACGAACGGGCAGGCCATCCGCAGACACGCGGCGGGGTACACGACCTTCTCGCAGTGGACGTCGCAGTGGCGGCAGGCGACCTCGTCCTGGATCCGGAGAGGGAGCTCGACCTCTGCGCTGACGTCTTCCACGCCCCCGATTGTGTTCACCCGATGTCGCCGGGCGCAAGACTTGACAAGCGCGCGGTTTTCAGGCAGTGGCGACACCGACAGGCCCCGTGCGGGACGTCGGTAGGGTCTGCACCCCGTGGTGCGCAAGGCTCTCTTCGCGTCGCTCGCGCTCGCGCCGATCACGATCGGGCTGCACTACCTCGTGCATCCACCGGAGACGGTCGAGTTCGTCCTCGCGGCGATCTCGCTCGTCCCGCTCGCGTGGCTCATCGGGGAGGCGACGGAGCACGCAGCAGAGCACACGGGCCACGGTATCGGCGGCTTTCTCAATGCGACGTTCGGGAACGCCCCCGAGCTCATCATCGCGTTGATCGCGGTGAACGACGGCCTGACGGACGTCGTGCGCGGCTCGCTCTCGGGAAGCGTGATCGGCAACTTGCTGCTCGTGCTCGGCGCATCGCTCGTCGCGGGCGGAAAGGGGATGCTCGACCGCTTCTCGAGCTTCCTCTCGCTCGGGCTCGTCGCGTTCGCGACCCTCCTGTTCCTCATCCCGTCGATTCCCGGCTGGAACAGCGATCCCGACACGGACGGTCTCGCCAAGGTCTCCGCAGCGATCTCGATCGTGCTGTTGATCGTCTACGTGGTCGTCACGTGGTACTCGCTCCGGCGGCACACCGCACTGCACATCGCGTCCGACGACGAGATCGAGGGCTGGTCGCTCCGCATGGCGCTCGTCGTGCTCGGCGTCGCGACGGTCGTCACCGCTCTGATCGCGGAAATCCTCGTCGGCTCGCTGGAGGTCTTTGCCGAGAAGGTCGGGCTCTCGGAGTTCTTCGTCTCCGCGGTGATCGTCGCGATCGTCGGGAACGCGGCCGAGCACGGCGGCGCCATCGTCGTCGCGGCCCGTGGGAAAATCGCGCTCGCGGCCGAGATCGCCCTTGCGTCGGCAGCGCAGGTCGCCGTCTTCCTCATCCCGGCGGTCGCGCTCCTCTCCTGGCTCATCGACCCCCTCTCCCTGAGTTTCCGGCCCGTCGAGATCGCTGCACTGGCGGGATCGGTGGCCTACGCGGCGCTCATCCTCGCCCAGGGGCGCTCGAGCCGTCTCCGCGGGTACCTGCTGCTCGGCGGCTACTCCGTTGTCGTCGTCGCGTTCTTCGTCGCGGGCGACCGCACCTAAGCGCGGACAGCCGAGAGCAGCGCCTCGGGGATCAACTCCGACGCGCGCGCGATGTCCTCGTCCGTGACGTCGAGATGCGTCACCGCGCGCATGACGGTCGGGTGGATCGTCGTCGAGAGCCCGACGCCTGCATCGGCGAGCCGCGACAGCGCGTCCGGCCGGCCGAGGCCGAGGTGTGCGGCGTCGATCTGCACGAAGTTCGTCTCCACCTGCTCGAGCTCGACGGGAACACCCGCGTCGGCCAGCGACTCCGCCAGCCTCCGCGCGCGTGCGTGGTCCTCCGCCAGGCGCTCGACGTGGTGGTCGAGCGCATAGAGGCCGGCCGCGGCGACGATCCCCGCCTGCCGCATCGCCCCGCCGAAGAGGTGCTTCTCGCGCCACGCACGCTCCATGAGCGCCTCCGAGCCGGCGATGAGCGCCCCGAGCGGGCAGCCGAGGCCTTTCGAAAGACAGAGCGTCACGGTGTCGAAACGCGCGGAGATCGCCGCCGGCTCGACGCCGAGTGCCGTCGCCGCATTGAGGAGCCGCGCACCGTCGAGATGCACCGCCAGCCCTAGCCCGCGAGCCGTCGACACGACCGCGTCGAGCTCGTCCACGGGCCATACGCGTCCACCCGACGAGTTGTGCGTGTCCTCGAGTGCGAGCACGGTCACGCGCTGGTCCGCGACCTTGGTGCTCGGCTCGGCCGCCACGCTGACCTGCTCGGGTGTCAGCCGGCCGCGGTCGCCCGATAGCCCGAGCGTCATGAGCCCGGCGTGCGCCGCGGTCCCGCCGTATTCGTAGATCACGACGTGCGCGGTCTCCTCGGCGATGAGCACGTCGCCGGGCCGCCCGTGAAGTTTCAGCGCGATCTGGTTGGCCATCGTCGCGGTCGGCAGGAAGATCGCCGCCTCTTGGCCCAGGAGCGCCGCGACCCGGGCCTGCAACTCGTTGACGCTCGGGTCCTCGCGCTTCTGCTCGTCGCCGACGTGAGCCTCCGCGATGGCCCGGCGCATCCCGTCGGTCGGCCGCGTGGCGGTGTCGGAGCGGAGGTCGATCACGCCGAGGACGCTACCTTCCGTCGCGTGGACCTCGCACTCCTCGAGAACACGCTTGCCGAACGCGGCGAGCCGGCGTACCGCGTCCGCCAGGTCTGGGAGTGGACGGCCCGCGGCGCCGCCTCGTACGACGACATGACGACGCTGCCGAAGGCGCTGCGTGCCACGCTCGCCGAGTCGGTCCCTTTCTCGACGCTCGAGGTCGTCACCGAGCGCGAGGCCCGCGATGGCACGGTCAAGACTCTCTTCCTCACCGCCGACGGGCATCCGGTCGAGGCCGTGCTCATGCGCTACCGCGACGGGCGGCGATCGTTGTGTCTCTCGTCGCAGTCGGGCTGCCCGCTGACGTGCACCTTCTGCGCGACCGGCGCGATGCGCTTCGGCCGCAACCTCACCTCGTCCGAGATCGTCGACCAGGCGCTTCACTTCCGCCGCCGCGAGCCAGTGAACCACGCGGTGTACATGGGGATGGGCGAGCCGTTCATGAACGTCGACAATGTGCTCGCGTCGGCGCAGCGACTCCCCGATCTCGGAATCACGCCTCGTCGCACGACGATCTCCACCGTCGGCTGGATGCCCGGGCTCACGAGGTTCGTCGACGAGGTCGAGCAGCCGATTCGCCTCGCCCTCTCGCTGCACGCCGCCGAGCCGGCGACGCGCTCGGAGCTGATGCCGGTCAACGACCGCTACCCCCTCGAGACCGTCCTGGCCGAGTGTCGGCGTTACGTCGGGCTTCGCCGCCGCAAGGTGTTCGTCGAGTACGTGATGCTCGGTGGCGTCAACGACTCGCCCGTGGACGCCCAGGCGCTCGCCTCGATCCTCGACGGTAGGACGTTCAAGGTGAACCTCATCCCGTACAACCCGACCGGGATGTACGACGGCTCCTCGCGCGAGACGATCGAGCGCTTCAAGAGCGTGCTCGAGCGTGCGCGGATCCCCGCCACGGTGCGCCTCACGCGCGGCCGCGACGTCGAGGCCGCCTGCGGTCAGCTCGCGTCGACTCGCTGACCGTCTGCCGCTAGGTTCTCGCCGTGCTGGAGGACCTCATTCGCACGTGGGACGGCGAGGAGGTCGTCGTGGGGTACGACGAGCCGAGCGGGACGTGGATGTTCGTTTGCATCCACTCGACGCGCCTCGGCCCCGCGGGCGGCGGCACGCGCATGAAGCCCTACGCCGAGCCCTCGGACGCGCTCCGGGACGCGATGAACCTCTCCGAGGCGATGACCCTCAAGATGGCCGCCGCGGGGATCCCCTTCGGCGGCGGCAAGGCGGTGATCGCAGTGCCCGAGCTCCCGAGCGGGGCCGAGCGCCGACGGATCCTCCTCCGCTACGCCGATCTCGCCTCGTCCCTCGGTACGACGTTCCACACCGGGCCGGACGTCAACACGTCCACGTCCGACATGGATCTCATCGCCGAGCGGCATCCGCACGTGTACTGCCGGAGCGAGGCGAACGGCGGGTCCGGCGACCCTGGGCCGTACACCGCCCGAGGCGTGTACCACGGGCTGCGTGCGAGCGTGCGGCACGCGTTCGGCTCGGACCGGCTCGACGACTGCGTCGTCCTCGTCCAGGGCGTGGGCGACGTCGGGGCGCCGCTCGCGGAGCTCGTCGCCTCGGACGGTGCACGGGTGCTCGTGGCCGACGTCGACGGCGACCGAGCCGCCGCGCTCGCCGTGCGGATCGGAGCGGAGGTCGTCGCACCCGAGAGTGCGATCGGACTCGAGTGCGACGTCTACGCGCCGTGCGCGCTCGGCGGGACGCTGAACGCCGAGTCGATCCCGCGCCTGCGGTGCCGGGTGGTCGCGGGCTCGGCGAACAACCAACTGCACGAGCGCGAGGACTCCGACCGCCTCCGAGACGCCGGAATCCTCTACGCGCCCGACTTCGTCATCAACGCCGGCGGCGTGCTCTACGCGTGGGGCACCGAGTCGCTCCACTGGGACCTCGACACGGTCGAGACGCGGCTCGCCGGCATCGGCGAAACGCTCGCCGAGATCTTTGCTCGAGCCGACGCCGAGGGACTCGGAACGGACGCGGCCGCGGAGCAGCTCGCGCGGGCCCGCTCGAACTAGGGGGAGCGAATGGAACGTGCGACAGGCATCGGTGGCGTCTTCTTCCGGGCGCGCGATCCGGAGGCTCTCACCGCGTGGTACGCGGAGCACGTCGGCGTCCCGGTGCAGCCCGACGGATACGTCGTGTTCACCGACATCCGCAACGCGTGCGTCTGGTCCCCGTTCAGGGAGGACACCGACTACTGGCCCGCGGAGAAGCAGGCGATGGTCAACTTCACGGTGCCCGACCTCGACGCGATGCTCGCGCAGCTCCGCGACGCCGGCGCCGACGTGGACGACAGGATCGAGGTGCTCGAGGGGATCGGCCGCTTCGGCTGGGCGGTCGATCCGGAGGGGAACCGCTTCGAGCTCTGGGAGCCTGCATCCGCTGAGTAGCCATTGCGATCCGGCCGCGGAGCGGCCGGCTTCCGGGATTTGCGCGGGCTGGAATCTGCGCTCGCGGATTCCAGCCCTGCGCGAGTCGAGCTAGGGCGAGTCGATCAGCGCCGGATCCTCCTCGAACGCGTAGCGCAGGATCGGCCGCTTGGCGGCACGGACCTCGTCGAGGCGGCGTACCGGGCGGCCGTGTGGAGCCTCCTTCAGCACCTCGGGTGATTCGGCGGCCTCGCGCGCGATCGCGAGCATCGAGTCGACGAAGTGGTCGAGACGCTCCTTCGGCTCGGTCTCGGTCGGCTCGATCATGAGCGCCTCGGGCACGACGAGCGGGAAGTAGACCGTCGGCGGGTGGATCCCGTAGTCCATGAGCCGCTTCGCCACGTCGAGCGCCGTGATCCCGTGCTCGCGCTTCAGATTCCGCGCGGAGAGCACGAACTCGTGCATGCAGAGGCGGTCGTACGGGAGGTCGTACGCGTCGCGAAGCCGTGCGAGGACGTAGTTCGCGTTGAGCACCGCCACGTCCGACATCTCGCGAAGCGCGGGCCCGTACGCGCGCATGAACGCATACGAGCGGACGAATACGCCGAACGGGCCAGCGAACCCGCGCACGCGCCCGATCGACTTCGGCCGGTCGTGGTCGAGCCTGAACGCGTCGCCGTCGCGGACGACCGTCGGCGAGGGCAGGAACGGCTCGATCGTGTCGCGCACCGCGACCGGTCCTCCACCCGGTCCTCCTCCTCCGTGCGGCTGTGAGAAGGTCTTGTGCAGGTTGTAGTGGACGATGTCGAAGCCCATGTCACCGGGCCGCGACCGCCCGACCACGGCATTGAGGTTGGCGCCGTCGTAGTAGAGAAGCGCTCCTGCGTCGTGGAAGATCCGCGCGACCTCCTCGATGCCCTCGTCGAAGAGGCCGAGAGTCGACGGGTTGGTGAGCATCAGCCCGGCGGTCCGCTCGTTCACCTTCGCGCGCAGGTCGTCGAGGTCGAGGTTGCCGCGCTCGTCCGTCTCGACCTTGGCGAGCGCGTAGCCCGCCATCGCGACGCTTGCCGGGTTCGTGCCGTGCGCCGTGTCCGCGGTGATGATGGTGTCGCGCTCCTCGCCGCGATCGGCGAAGTAGGCCCGCATGAGCATCAGGCCCGTGAGCTCGCCCTGGGACCCTGCCGCCGGCTGCAGCGTCACCGCAGGGAGGCCCGCGACCTCGGCGAGGATCGCCTGCAGGTGCCACATGAGCTCGAGCGCACCCTGCGCTCCGTCGTCCTCCTGGTGCGGGTGCAGATCGCGGAAGCCGGGGAGCCTCCCCACCCGCTCGTTGACGCGGGGGTTGTGCTTCATCGTGCAGCTGCCGAGCGGGTAGAAGCCCGTGTCGACGCCGAACGTGCGATCGGCGAGCGCCGTCACGTGGCGGACGAGCTCCGCCTCCGCGAGCTCCGGAAGGCGCGGTGGCCGCGCGCGACGCAAATCGTCCGGGACGTCGGCCTGCGGGAGGCCGTAGTCGGGGACGCGACCTGCGCGCCGGCCCGGTCGCGAACGCTCGAAGACGAGCTGCGCGTCCGGCCACGCCCGCCCCGGCTCACTCATCGCGTCACCTCGACGAGGGTCTCGGCGAGCCGATCGACGTCCGCCGGCGTCCGCTTCTCGGTCACGGCCACGAGAAGGACGTCGTCCATGCCCCCGTAGTCGCGGCCGAGCACGTACCCGGGGTGGACGCCCCGCTCGCGCGCACGTCGCACGACCTCGCGCGCTGGAATCGGCGTCCGGAACGCCACCTCCTTG
>DASTWH010000418.1:0-2767 GCA_035758735.1 Gaiellaceae bacterium | reverse complement strand
GAACCCGTCGTTCACGTTCTGTCCTGTGAACCACTTGCTCGCGTTCTTCACGTACTGGACGGCTTGCTTCGTCTTCAGACCGCCGGTCTGGAAGGTGCCGAAGCCCCCGAAGTACGAACCCACGAGACGAGGTGCGACCGTGGTGTTCGCTCCGAGGAAGTAGAGGAACAGGTTGCCCGAGTGCTGCTTCGCGTCGAGCGGGCCGTAGGCCTGCTGGAACGCGGTGAGGGCAGCGCTCGTGTTCGCTCCTCCGACGAGCCAGAAGTAGCCGTCGACCTTGTCGGGCGCCGGCAGCTGGCGGATGAACGGCGCGTAGTCGCCGCCGGCCGGCGGTGTCCACACGCGCTTCGTGATCTTGCCTCCGATGCCGCAGAAGTCGGCGATGATGCCGGCGGCCGAGGTCCACGGGAAGCTGTAGTCGTCACCGATCAGCGCGGCCGTACGCCAGCCGAGCTTCTTGTAGACGATCTCCCCGAGGCCCGCGTTCCACTGGGCGCCGTCGCCGTGGTAGCGGAAGAGGTTCTTCGGCGCGATCTGCATCGTCGGGTCCTGCGCTCCGGCGGTGCCGATGATCACGGTCTTCTGCGGGTTCTGCTTCGCCCAGTTGGCGATCGCGACGGACTCGTCCCCGGACAGCGGGCCGATCATGACCTCGCCGCCGAGCTGGACCATGAGTCGCCGCGTCTCCTTCAATGCGAGGGCCGGGGTCTCGTCGCCGCAGCCGATGCCGACGATGTTGAGCTTCTTCCCGCCCGCGCTCCCGCCTGTCATCCCGGCCGAAGGCTTCTTCTTGTTCTTCGGCTTCGCGCCGGCGTACTGGGAGAACGCCGCGATCGTGCCCGCGGTGTCCACCTCGTAGCCGAACGCGAACGCGCCCTTGCAGTCCGTCATGATCGCGACCTTCACCTCGCCGCTCTGGTTGGACTTCGCGAGAGCGCCGGATGTCCCGATCAACGCTGCGACTGCGAGCAGCGCGAGCGGAAGCAGAAGCTTCCACTTCCCTACCTTCATAGTCCCTCCTCTCGTGCCTGCACATCAGGAAAAGCTGGAGCTTGCTACGCCAGCGGTCAGCCTACGCCAAGTCGACGAGCGGTTCCACCTCCTCATGACGGAGTGGCCCCCACCGCCGCCTCGCCGCCCTCGACCTCTCGCGGCGGGCCGCCGCGCCGTCGCGCCGCTTCCCAGATGCGGTCCCAGAGACCCATCAAGCCATCGGGCGAGACGATGACGATCGCGAGGAAGATGAATCCGATCACCGTGTTGAAGGAGCCGCCGATCACGGGCAGCCCGCTCGACGGGATGTGATTCGTGACGGTGTTGTTGATCGCGAGGAACGCGAGCGCGCCGATCCATGCGCCTTCGATCCGCCGAAGCCCACCGAGGACGGCGATGATGAGGAGCTGGATGGTGGCGTCGAGGCCCATCGTCGTCGGCGACAGCTGCCCGAACCACCACGCGTAGAGCACGCCGCCGATCGCCGCGATGAACGCGCCGATGCCGAACGCGAGCGTGCGATGCAATGCGACGTTGTAGCCGAGCGACGCCATCCGCACGGGCTCGTCGCGGATGCCCTGGAAGGAGATGCCGAACGGCGTCCGCACGACGTAGCGGACCAGCACGTACACGAAGACCGCCGAGATGAGCGCGATGTAGTACAGGCGCTGGCGATCCTCGACGATGTTCCCGATGAAGCCGGGGGTGTACTGGTCGACTCCGGCAACGGGCGAGAAGCCGCCGATGAGCGTCACGGAGCCGACGAAGAGGAACGCGATGACGGTGTACGTCAGGGTCAGCATGAGGAAGTAGATGCCGTAGCTACGCGACGCCACCGCGCCGAAGACGAGCCCGATGCCGACAGTGAGCAGGATCGCGGCGATCAGTGCGAGGGTCGGATCCCACCCGAGCAGCAAGCCCTTCGTCTCACCGCCCGGAACGCGCTGGGTGACCATGTTCGCGAGTGCGTACCCGGCGATCCCCATGAGCCCCGTCTGGGCGAGGGAGATCATCCCGCCGTAGGCCGAGAGGAAGATGAGGCTCGCGGCGCCGATCCCGAGGATGAGCGCCTGCGTGAGGATCGAGTTGAGCCAGAACGTGCTGAAGATCGCCGGCGCGAGGATCGCGACGACGAGCCCGCCGACGCCGAGGATGCGCTCCGTCACGACCTTCGTGCGGTCGAGGCTCACGCGACCCTCCCGAAGAGCCCTTGGGGACGGAACGCCAGCACGAGCGCCATCAGCGCGAACGTGAGCACCACCGAGTACTGCTGGCAGCAGTCGTTGCCCGTGATCGGAAGGTACGCCACGGCGAACGAGAAGACGAGCCCGTACAGCACGGCCCCGACCGCCGCGCCCGCGAGTGAGCCCATGCCGCCGATGATCACCACGACGAGCGAGTACAGGAGCCACTGGCCGTCCTGGCCCTGCGCGATCGACGATTGCGACCCGCTCACGACCGCGCCGAACGCGGCCAACGCGGAGCCGACGATGAACGCGATGGCGAAGGTCGTCTGGATGTTGATCCCGAGCGCCGACGTCATCTGGCGGTCGTCCACCCCGGCGCGGATCACCATCCCGGTCCGCGTCTTCTGCAGCCAGAGCCAGAGGACGAGGCCGACCGCGACACCGAGCGCGAGCATCACCAGGCGGGCGAGCGAGTAGTGGATACCCCCGATGTGGAGGTCGACGAGCCGGTTCGTCCAGCCCGGCCACGCGATCGTCACCGCGTTGCCCCCGTACTTCTGGGTGCCGAGCGGGACGGTCCGGGGGAA
>DASTWH010000377.1:0-2383 GCA_035758735.1 Gaiellaceae bacterium | reverse complement strand
ATAGACGCACACATCCCGGTTCTCTGGATTCCACGACACCCCGGCGGCCGGATTCGTCACTCGCACCGTCTCCCGCACCACCGAGGGACGGCCCGTGTGCGCGAGCCATGCCCGGGTCAGCGCGACAGCGCACGACACGTTCTCGAGCGGTGCCCCCTCGCCCCGGCAGTCCGCGACCTCCGATCGAACCGGCACCGTGCCCCACGGCGCAGCATCAGCGGAAGCCGCAGGACCACAGACGATTCCGATCGTCACGAGCACGAGCAAGATCGATCTCATGCGTGTGATCACGACTCCCCCTGACTTGCCGTGGTCGCGACGACTCACGACAGGTGCGGCTCCAACATGGGTACAAGGTACTGGCGGGCGATCGCGGCGAGCTGATCGTCATCGTGCACGTCGATCAACTGACTGGGAACGGTGAGGAATGAGTTCGAGATCCGGACCATCACCTCGGCGGTCAACTCCGTGTCGAGTTCGGCAGCGATGTTGCCTGCCCGCTGCTCACTGCGGAGCTGTTCGGCGACGAACTGTCGTACCGCGACGAGCATCCGGCCGTCGTCGGCACCGATCGAACCGGCGAGCAGAGACGGTTCGGTCTCGATCAGACCACCGATGAGCGGATTGCCGAGGATGGACCGCAGCGAGCTGACGAATCCGAACACCACCCGCTCGGCCGCGGTCTGGGCGCTGCTGATGTCGGCGAGGAACTGGAGGAAGTAGCGGCGGAACTCGCGCAGAATCACCTGCTCGACGAGGTCGTCCTTGGTGGCGAACTTGCGATAGATCGTGATCCGCGACAGCCCCGCCCGGCGCGCCACCTCTTCCATCGAGGATCGCTGAATGCCCATCCGACAGAACTGGTCGAATGCGGCGTCGAGCAGCTTGGTCCTGGTGGGGTCGTCGTCGGGCTCGGTCACATCACCGCCGACGACGGCGACGTATGCCCGCTCCAACAGCGATCGCGAGTGCACGGACGATGAGTCCGGCGCCGCAGTCAAACGGCCCGCTCGCTCCGCTCCCGGCGCCGGACCCGATCGGTCCGCGGCGGCATGACCTGATTCCACACGATCCCCTCGCCGTTCGATCCCGGCCGTTCGTTGGCGAAGCATACCGCGCCACCGATCAATCATCAGAAAACGCGTGTGTTCAGAATCACTCCGTGCTAGACCTATGTAACAGCGATACAGCAGTTGTTTCATCGCGTCATCGAGTCGGGAGAAGTTGAGATGGAGAATCTGAGCAGGCGAAATCTGTTGAAGGTCGGGGGCACGGTAGGGGCGGCGGGAGCGATCGCAGCGGTCGCGCCGTCCACACCGTGGACATGGTCACCAGCGGGTTCGGTGCCCGGCACCGGCAGCGGCGCAGATCCGAGGGGTGTCTGGGACGTGGATGCCGATCCGGTCGTGGCGGCCCTTCTGGAGCGGGGTGAGGTCCCGAAGGTCAACCGCATCCTGCGTTCGTGGACGAAGAACGGGCAGCCGCTGCCGGCCGGTCTGCCCAACGACCTACGTGACTTCATGGAACATGCTCGGCAACTGCCGGCCTGGACGGACCGCGGCAAACTCGAGACGGCGGTGCGCTTCAATCAGAAGCGCGGCACCTATCTGGGAGTGCTGTACGGATTCGCGAGCGGCATGATGAGCACCGTCATCCCCAAAGAGGCCCGCGCGGTCTATTACTCCAAGGGTGGCGCGGACATGAAGGATCGCATCACCAAGACCGCGAAACTCGGCTACGACATCGGCTCGCTCAACGCGTACCGCCCCGATGGCGAGATGATCGTCACCTGCGTGAAGACACGTCTCGCACATGCGTCTGTGCGCCACCTGCTGCCGCAGTCGCCGTGGTGGGTGCATTCCGCGCCGGAGAAGAAGCCGATCAGCCAGGCCGACATCATGGTCACCTGGCACAGCCTGCCGACCACCGTGATGCGCATGCTCGACAAGTGGAACGTGCCGATCGCGTCGGACGAATCCGCGGGCTTCCTGCATTCGTGGCAGGTCAGCGCCGCCATGCTCGGAGTCGAGGACCAGTACATCCCGGCCTCGTGGAATCAGGCAGACTCCCAGGCCAAACAGGTCTTGGACCCGATCCTCGCGCCCACTCCCGAGGGCAAGAAGCTCGCCGACACCCTGCTCGACCTCGGCATGAACCTCGACCTCAGCCTGCTGTCGCGCGGCGTCCTCGGCGCACTGACCCGATTCATGTTGGGCGACAAGGTCGCCGACTGGTACGCGATCCCGCGCGAACCCGTGTGGAGCCCACTGCTCGAAACCGCCTGGGGCCCCTACGTCCTCGTGCGGGAAGGACTGCTCAACGTCGGTATGCCGAAAGAGGCGTACTGGCTGTTCGACGAGTTCCTCCGCCAGTTCGTCCTCTT
>DASTWH010000323.1:0-12933 GCA_035758735.1 Gaiellaceae bacterium | reverse complement strand
GGAAGAGCGCGACGCCCTTCGCGTCGGTTCGCTGGACGCCGCGGAGGAACATCCCGGGGTCTCCCTGGACGCCCGAGTAGACGCCGCCCGCGTCGCAGTGCCAGATCTCCACGGCCGCGCCCTTGATGGGCTTGCAGCTGGCGACGTTCACGACGGTCAGCCGCAGCGCCAGAGCGACACCCGGCCTCCCCTCGGTGACGTTCCGGCGAACCGCAGCGTCATCGACGTAGTACGGCCCTTCCGTCTGTTCGGGCGCCAAGACGCACGAGACGAGACCCGATGCGACCGCCGCCGGGCCGTTGCCGGCCGCGTCGGCGTCGTCGGCTTCGAGAAGCTCGCGTGCTCCTAGGGCACTTCCGCCCAGCGCCACGGCGGCCAGACCACCGAGCTTCGTCAGGGCCGTGCGCCGATTGAGCGAGTCGTCGTTCATCCCGAGAAGGTACGGACCTCGCCTAAGAGTGCCCTGAGAACGACCTCGCGGTTTCCTGAGACGGGACGAGCGGATCGACGCGGCCGACCGCTCGGACGACCGTGTCGACGACGAACGCAAAGCCGTAGCCATCGTCGTCGATCGACTCGGTGAGATCGACGGGCTCGCCGAGATCGATCGGGTGGCGGTAGTCGAGCCGAGCCCGCAACGGCTGCCGCGCCTCGATGCCGACGTCGGGGAGCCGTTGCTCCACCGCCGCCCAGTACGCGGCGTTGTTCACGTGCCCCATACGGTCGACGTCGGTGAGGCGAATGGGCCAAGCTCGTCTCTCCTCGCCGATCGGTGGCGGCGCGAGCGTCAGCTTCGTGGAGGTGACCCGCCCCTGTGCGGCCTCCGCGTAGCCGTCGAACCCCTCGCCGATCCGTGCAGGGCGCGCGTCCGGGCCGAGGTGGATCCACGTGCTGTCGACCTCGATGTCGCCACCTGCATCTCCTCTCAGCGACCACCGTCGTCCGGCTGCGAGCGCGGCGAAGCTGCTTCCCCACGTCACGATCTCGACCTCGCGGTCCTCGAGCGACGGCGTGAGCACGTCGATCCGCACGGAACGGAGAACCCAGAGGTGCTCGGGAGCGCCCCAGCCCGTCTCGGAGACGTCGTCGATCGCAGCGTCCTGCAGGTAGCGCGCGATGGCGTCGAGCCGCAGGCGGCCCGTCGCATCCGTGTCCGAGAGTCGCACCCTGTACGCGACGCGGAACGTCCTGCCGGTGCCTGGCGTCGGAACGAGAGCCTCCACGCGCGAGACCCTACGCCAGCTCGAGCACCATCCTGTCGTCGTCCTCATCCGCAGCGAGCGCGACGTAGCCGAGCCGTTCGTACAGGTGACGCGCGGGATTGTCGTGATCGACGCTCAACGAGATGCGGTCGACGCCGTCGGCCCGCGCCCGTGCGTGGATCGCTTCCATGAGAGCGGTGCCGATGCCCTTCCCGCGATGCCCGTCCACGACGGCGACGGCGACCTCGGGCGTCTCCTCGTCGACGTATCCCTCGCCGTGCTCCTCCTCGGTGAAGAAGCGGTACCAGGCGAGCCCGAGCGGAGTGCTATCCGCCTCGGCCACGAGACCGACGTCTCCGCCCCTCCCCCACGCCGTGTGAAACGGGGCGACCTGCGGGTGCTCGAGCACCCACTCTCTCGGCGGCAGCTCGACGTTCGGCCTCCACGCGAGCGCCGTGTAGAGCATGTCGCGCAGGAACGACGTCTCGTCGGGGCGCAGGTCACGGATCTCCACGGCGTGAGAGACTAATCCGCATGTCAGCTTTCGACCATCTCGACGCCATGGGGGTCATCCCGATCTGGGACGGTGTCATTGCGCGCGCCGTCGTCGGTCGTGGCTGCGCGCTGTCGGTCGTCGAGCTCGAGCCGAACAGCGTCGTGCCCGAGCACAGCCATCCCAACGAGCAGCTCGGGTTGGTCGTCAGCGGATCCGTCTCGTTCCGGATCGGCGAGGAGGAGCGTCAGCTCGCGCAGGGCGGCATGTGGAACATCCCGCCGAACGTCCCGCACGAGGTGCACATCGGCCCGGAGGGGGCGGTCATCATCGACGTCTTCTCCCCTCCCCGCGAGGACTGGCAGGCCCTCGAGCAGCTGGACCCGCGGCCGCACCACCTGTAGCCGGCCTCAATGGCCGTTGGTCGAGAAGTGCATGTAGTCCTTCGTGCCGCTCGACCAGTCTCCGCCCCACCCCCAGCCGATGGCGCGGAACGCGCGCACGACGGCGGGCGTCACCATGCCCTTCTTCCGCCTCGACCTGTCGACGTACGGCCTCATGCGCGGGTCGAACACCTTCCCGCAACCGATGTACGGGTTCTCGATCGGGTTGATGTCGATCGCGTGCCCGTAGGCGTGGTTCGACCAGCTGCCGCTCGCCGTCCCGCCGACGCAGGGTGATGGAACGGAGTCGCGGCACCAGAACGATCCGGTGACGTCCTCGTCGTCGGGGATGGCCCGCGGCGGTCCGTACATGTCCGCGAGCCGCATGTGCCGGATCGGGAACTTCAGCTTGTAGAGCTTCTTGAAGACCTGCGAGACCGACCCGGCGACGTCTCGATTGACGATGATCTGCCCCTCGCGGGTGCGACCGTCGAAGTCGACGTACGGCACAGTGACGACCCGCAGGTCGGTCAGCGCGACCGGGCATCCGGGCCGCCACTGCCCGTGTTCGAGGTTCGACCTCAGCGGCTCCGAGAGCGGCCGGATCGACGAGTCGACCTGGTGCAACGCGACGAGCGCGAGCGGGATGGCGAGGAGGCGAAGCATCGGGCCCGGCTAGCGTGCCCGTCGCGCCCGGAGGTCGTCAAGCGCCGGCGACCGTCACGACGATCTTGCCGCGCGGGTGCCCAGCGCCCATGTGCTCGAGCGCGTCGGCGACCCTCTCGAACGGGAAGACGTCGTCGACCACGGACGTGAGCTTTCCCGCGTCGAGCAGCTCGCGCAGCGTCTCCATGTCGGCCTTGTTGAGTTTGGCGATGAAGAACGTCGCCCTCTGGCTGGCGAAGATCGCGCCGAACTTGCACCCCGCGACGTGGCCGAGCGGCCCCAGCAGGCGGCTCGCCCGCTTGCCGCCGACCACGACGAGCGTCGCGTCCGGGGCGAGCACGCGCCTCAGCTCGCGAAAGCTCCGCGTCCCCGCGATGTCGACCGCGAGGTCGAACCGCCCGTCGCTACGAGTCACGTCCTCCTGCGTGTGGTCGACCACCCGGTCGGCGCCCAGCGCGCGGGCGATCTCGACGCCCCGCGGCCCGCAGACGGCGGTCACCTCGCCGCCTAGCGCTTTCGCGATCTGGAGGGCGTACGTGCCGACGCCGCCGGACGCGCCGTGGACGAGGACGCGCTGACCCTCCTGGAGCTTGCCCTGGTCCCGGATCGCCTGCAGCGCGGTCGTCGCCGCCACTCCGACGGCGGCTGCGTGCTCGAACGTCACCGTCGCGGGCTTCGTCACGATCGCTCGATCCGCTTTCACCACGACGTACTCGCCGCACGCGCCGGTCCTGCCGCCGAACACCTCGTCTCCCGCCTCGAAGTCCGTCACATCGCCTCCGACCGCCTCGATCACGCCGGAATAGTCGACGCCGATCCGCGTCTCCTTCGGCCGGCGAAGCCCCATGGAGCCGCGCGCGATCAAGGGTCGTCCGGTCACCGCGTACCAGTCGGCGATGTTGACCGACGCCGCGCGGATGCGGACCAGCACCTCGCCGGGGCCGGGCTCCGGCTTCTCGAGCTCGCGCACCTCGACGACCCGAGCCGGTGCGCCGAAGCGCTCGTGGACCACGGCTCTCACGACGGCGTGCCGTCCAGCGTGAGGACGACGTTGCCCGTCTTCTGCTGCGTCTCGACGTACCTCGTCGCCTCGACGACGTCATCCAACGGATAGACACGGTCGATGACGGGCGTGTAGCGGCCGCTCTCGAGCAACTCGGCGATGAGCTCGGCGTCCTCCTTGCGGTAACGCGGCGGTAGCTCGAACACGACCTTCTTGCCACCGAAGCGCTTGTGGACGAGCCAGAGGAAGATGTTGCGAAACCCGTCCGTCGGTAGGTACACGCCGCCAGGCCGCAGCGAGCCCTTGCAGCGGCGGAACGAGTGCTTCCCGACGGCGTCGAAGATCACGTCGTAGGTCTTGCCGTTCTTCGTGAAGTCCTCGCGCTCGTAGTCGATCACCTCGTCGGCACCGAGCGAGCGCACGAGCTCGACGTTCTTCCTGTTGCACACCGCCGTGACGTGCGCGCCGAAGAACTTCGCGAGCTGGACGGCCGCTGTCCCGATCGAGCCCGAGGCCCCGTAGACGAGAACGTCCTTGCCGTCGACGTCCACGGGTCGCATGCCGTTGAGCGCCAGGAACGCGCCGTCGGCCACGCCGGCCGCCTGCTCGAAGGTCAGCTCGTCGGGGATTCGCGCCAGCGGCCAGCGCTCCGGGATTGCCATGTACTCGGCGTGAGATCCGGTGCGCAGCGCGAGATACGGGAGCGCACCGAACACGCGGTCGCCGACCTGGAACTCCGTGACGGCCGAGCCCACTTCCACGACCTCGCCCGCGAGCTCGTGGCCGAGGATCCGCCGCTTCGGTCGGCGCAGACCGGACTGGAAGCGCTGGACGAACGGCGTACCGGCGCGCAGATGGGCGTCGGAACGGGTCACCGACGTCGCTCGGATCCTCACGAGGACTTCGTCCTCCCTCGGTATCGGCCGCTGGACGTCCTCGACCCGCAGCACCTCGGGCGGCCCGTACCGATCGTGGACGACGGCTCTCACGACACGGCGCCCATGGCCAGCACGACGTTGCCCGCCTTCTGCCAGCTCTCGACGTAGCGTGTGGCGTCGACGACCTCGTCGAGGGGATACGTGCGATCGACCACGGGCCGGTACTTCCCCGCTTCGAGGAGCTCCTTCAGCAGGAGCACGCTCTCACGCTTGTAACCGGACGCGGAGAACACGACCTTGCGCTCGCCCACCCACTTCGTGAGGAGCGCGAGCGGGAAGTTGTACGGCCGGTCGGTCGCGACGTACAGGCCGCCAGGGGCGAGTGAGCGCCGCGACCGAGCGAAGGAGAACTTGCCGACGGCGTCGAGAACGACGTCGTACGTCTCGCCGCTCTTCGTGAAGTCCTCCTGCGTGTAGTCGATCACCTCGTCGGCGCCGAGCGAGCGCACGAGCTCGACGTTCTTCGTATTGGAGACGGCGGTGACGTGCGCCCCGAGGCAATGGGCAAGTTGAACGGCTCCGGTTCCCAGCGAGCCCGACGCGCCGTACACGACAAGGCGCGTGTCCGGGCCGACCCGCCCTTTCCGGAGCGCGCCGAGCGCCTGGCTCATCCCGTCGCAGACTGCCGCCGCTTCCTCGAAGGACATGCCCGACGGCATGTGAGCAACGAGCCGGCTCTCGCGCACGCAGACGTACTCGGCGTGCGAGCTCGAGCGGAGACCGAAGACCCGATCCCCGACCGCGAACTCCGAGACGGACGAGCCGATGTCTTCGACGACACCGGCGAACTCGAGCCCGAGAATCCGCCGTCGCGGCCTCCGCAGGCCGAGCATGAGCCGCCAGAAGAACGGCCGCGCCGCACGCATGTGACAGTCCGTCTGCGTGACGGTCGTCGCGTGAACTCGCACGAGGAGCTCGTCATCCGCAGGAACCGGCCGCGCGACGTCTTCGATCCGGAGCACCTCCGGCGGTCCGTAGCGATCGTGGACGACGGCTCTCACGGCGCACCCCCCACCGTCAGAACGACGTTCCCGGTCTTCTGGCCCGTCTCCACGTACCTCGTCGCGTCGACGACCTCCTCGAGCGGGTACACGCGGTCGATGACGGGGCGGTACTCGCCGGCCTCGACGAGCTCCCTCAGGAGCACGACGTCCTCCTGCTTGTACCTGGCGACGCCGAGGGTCACCCGCTTGCTCGCGAGAGCGAGGAGCGGAACGTGCCACATGAAGCCGAGGTCGGTCTCGACGAAGATCCCGTTCGGCGCGAGAGAGCGGCGGCAGCGGCGATACGAGTGCTTTCCGACCGCGTCGAAGATCACGTCGTAGGACTTGCCGTTCTTCGTGAAGTCCTCGCGCTCGTAGTCGATTACCTCGTCGGCACCCAGCGAGCGCACGAGCTCGACGTTCTTCGTGTTGGAGACGGCCGTGACGTGCGCGCCGAAGTGACGTGCGAGCTGCACCGCCGCGGTGCCCACGGACCCCGTCGCGCCGTAGACGACGATCGTCCGCCCCTCTCGCAGATCGGCCTTTCCGAGGCACGACAGCGCGATGCAGAACCCGTCGCTGATCGCGGCCGCCTGCTCGAACGTCAGACCACTCGGCATGTGCGCGACGGCGCCCGCGGCTCGCACGCTGACGAACTCCGCGTGTGCGCCGTAGGTCTTGACGCCGAACACGCGGTCGCCGGTGGCGAATCCGGTCACCGCGGAGCCGACGCCCTCGACCTCCCCCGCGAACTCCATGCCCAGGGTCGTCCACTTCGGCCGCCGGATGCCGGTGAAGTAGCGGACGAAGAACGGTCGCGCGCAGCGCCAGCCGCAGTCGGTCTGCGTGACGGTCGTCGCCTGAACACGCACGAGAATCTCGTCGTCGACAGGCACCGGGCGGTCGACCTCGCCGATGTGCAGGACCTCCGGCGGTCCGTAGCGGTCGCGCACGACGGCTCTCACTTCTTCCCCTTCCGCTTCTCACTCGTCTGCGGGAAGCGGATCGGCCCGCCGCCCTGCTGCCACATGCGTCCGGCGCGATACAGCTCTGCGGGCTTGCCGCCGGACGCGCCGGGTCGGGCTCGCCGGCCGGTCGGGATCACCCATCCCTCCTCGGAGAGGATGCTCCGGCGGAAGTTGGCGCCGTCGAGATGCACGCCCCAGACGGCTTCATAGACCGCGCGGAGCTCGGCGAGCGTGAACGTGGAGCCGACGAACGCGGTCGCGATACCGCGGAGCTCGAGGTCGACGCGGACGCGCTCGACCGCGTCTCGAAGGATCTGCGCGTGGTCGAACGCGAGCTCGAGCTGCCCGTCGAGAGCGTCGGAGACCGGGACGAGCGCGGCGTGCGCGGCATCGGTGCCGGCGATGACCTGCCCGATATCCCTCAGCACGGCGAGATACGCGACCGTCACGACGTTCATACGCGGATCGCGGCCGGGATCGCCGTACGCACCGAACTGGTTGAGCACCGCGGCGCCGTCGACGCCGGTCTCCTCCGCGAGCTCGCGCGTCGCCGCTTCGTCGAGCGTCTCGTTCGGGCGCTTGAAGCCGCCCGGTATGGCCCACATGCCCTCGTAGGGCGCGATGCCTCGTCGCACGAGCAGCACCTGCAGCCGGCCGTCGGCCATCGTCAGGATCACGATGTCGACCGTGACGGCGAACGCCGGGAACTCCGACGGGTCGTAGCCCGCCGGCACGTCGGTTGCGCGCGCTCGATCGCTCATGCGTCCTCGATCTGCAGGTCGGAATCTTGGCGTGGCGAGCTAGCGGAGGGGTCGACCCAGAAGGTCCCTCCGGACGCGGCTGCCGGTCGGACGGAGCCGGGGCCGGCGCCCGGAGCCGGCGACGTCGAGATGTTGGACGTAGTCGTACGGAAGCGCACCGAGGAACATGTCCTCCTCCTTTGGGTGGCTCGAGAGGTTCGAGGCACGAACGCCACGATCACGGCGGCCGCGGCGGTATTGGTATTGGTCATCACGACCGTTACCGTAGCATCGAGTTATGGTCGTGTCAACTAAAACATGCAGGAGGGCCTCAGACCCGACGGCGCCAGCGCGCGAAGACGTCCTCCACGGCTGGCTGGTCCGCGTGCGGCGCGAGCACGTACAGGCGGTCGCCCGGCTCGATGATGGTGCTCCCACGCGGCGGGATCGAGTCGTCCCCCCGTACCACCACGGCGACGATGGCTGTCCGCGGCAGTCCGAGCTCACGAACGGCCGATCCGGCGATCGCGTGATCGGGTGCCACGAGGAAGTCGATGAGGTCGAGCTCGCTCAATGCGCCCACCTCGAGCGGCGGCTGATGGGCCTGCGGCGACGGAACGACGAGGTCGAGCCGGCGCGCAACGCGCTCGAGCGTCGTTCCCTGCAGCGTCACCGACACGACGACCACGAAGAAGACGGCGTTGAAGATCGTGTCTGCATTCGTCACCTCGTCCGAGGAGAGGACGAACGTCGCCAGCACGATCGGGACCGCCCCACGAAGGCCCGCCCAGCCGAGCAGCGCGCGTTCGCGGGTCGTGAAGTCGAAGACGAACGTCGATGCCCACACTGCGACGGGCCTGATCGCGAACACGAGAAGCAACGCGAGTGCGAGGCCTGACAGCGCCACCGGCGTGAGCTCGTGCGGGAAGACGAGCAAGCCGAGGACGATGAAGAGACCGACCTGCGCGATGAACGCGAGCCCTTCGTGAAAGCCGACGAGCTGCCGTCGGTACCGCGACGGTGTGCTTCCGATGGCGAGCCCCACGAGGTACACGGCCAGGAATCCGCTGCCCCCGATGACGTCGGCCGCGCCGAAGGCGATGCCGACGGCCGCGAGGGTCGCGACCGGCGCGAACGGGCCGATCGAATCCGGAAGCCGCGCGAAGATCCACGTCGCGGCCGCGCCGAGCGCGATGCCGACGACGAGCCCCAGCCCGAGCTG
Organism: Gaiellaceae bacterium; assembly: GCA_035758735.1. GTDB lineage: Bacteria > Actinomycetota > Thermoleophilia > Gaiellales > Gaiellaceae > GMQP-bins7. The sequence continues at coordinate 4,335 of DASTWH010000323.1, read as the reverse complement.
GCGCACCACGAGGAGCACGAGGTTCCCGAGGCCGTACGTGTCGGGGCTCTCGATCCAGGCGATGAGCCCCAGAGTGAGGGCGATGGCCATCGGGTCGTTCCCGCCCGACTCCGCCTCGAGGGTGCGCGCGAGGCGACGGCGGATGTGCGTGAAGCGCATCGTCGCGAACACCGCTGCGGCGTCCGTCGACGCCACCACGGCTCCGAGCAGGATCGACTCGAGCCACGAGAGGTCGAAGAGCGCCTGAGCCGCGGCGCCTACGAGGAGAGCCGTGACGACGACACCGACCGTGCTGAGCATCGCGGCGGGCGCCGCGACCACGCGCAGGCGGCGCCAGGACGTCTGGAGACCGCCCTCGAAGAGGATGAGCGCGAGCCCGACGATGCCGACCTGGCGCGCGAGCTCGGCGTCGTCGAAGTCCACACCTCCCGGGCCGTCGGAGCCGAGGAGCATGCCGAGCGCCAGGAAGGCAACAAGGACCGGCACGCCCGTGCGTGTCGCTGCGAGCGCTGCGAGCGCGCTCGCGGCGAGGATCGCGCCGACGACGAGGAGAGCCAGTCCTTCGTCCATCGTCGTATCCTGTCGGGCCGCTCGGCTTCGTGCCGCCGCCCCTGGGTGTGACGGGACCTACCGAGGCTGGGACGCGCCTTCGAGCGCGAGGAGGCTGAGCAACTCACCGATGTCGTGACCGGCCTGCGCAGGATGGCGCATCTCGATGTCGCCGTTGATCACGTACCGGCTCCGTCTCCCGACGCGCTGGCGCTGGAGAAAACCGCCCTCGACGAGGTCGGCAACGATGCGCTGCACCGCACGCTCGGTGATACCGACCATCTCCGCCACGTCGCGGAGGCGCACGTCGGGGTCGCGCGAGATGCACAGGAGGACCTGCGTGTGGTTCGTGACGAAGCGCCACTGTTTTCCGTTGTCACTTGACATACGACAAGTTTATCGTACTATCTAAGTCGCGTTATCCATATCGCGCCTAGTTGGTCATACGTCCAGACGATACCACGGAAGGAGGAGCGATGACCGGGTCCGAGCGGGCCACCTCGGATGTGGTTCAGAGCATCGATCGAGCAGGGGCCGAGACCACCGTGACGCTGTGCGGTGAGCTCGATGTGTCGACGACCGCGGCCGTGAGAGACGTCCTCGAGCACGAGTGCGTTCGAAGGCCGTCCCGAGTCACGCTCGACCTCGCGGCCGTCGACTTCGTGGACTCCTCGGCGCTCCACATGTTCGTCGTGGCCAACAAGCGGCTCGAGGCGCACGGCGGGGTCCTGCGAATCGTCGGAGTGAGCGACCCGATCAGGCGCACGTTCGAGATCACGCAGCTGGACCGGTTGTTCCTTCCGCATGTGAACGGTAACGGCCGCACCGGCAAGCCGTAGCACGGCGCCCACATACCTAGCGGCGCTATGTATAGTGCTGCTATGTACTCGCAGCGCGACGGAGCGAGCTGGTGGAGATCAGCAAGGATCTGATCGCCGCGTCCTCCACCCCGGTCGTCCTCGCGATCCTCGCCGAGGCCGACAGCTACGGCTACGCGATCCTCCAGCGCGTGCGCGAGCTCTCGGGAGGGCGCATGGAGTGGACGGACGGGATGCTCTACCCCGTCCTGCATCGGCTGGAGCGGCTCGGCCACATCGAGGCGCGGTGGGAGGTCGCCGAGAGCGGCCGCCGGCGGAAGTACTACGCGATCACGTCACAGGGCCGGGCGCAGCTCCTCGAAGAACAGCGGCAGTGGGACGCAGTCAACGACACCCTGCGCGGCATCTGGCGCGCACTGTCGCCGTCCGGCATCCCGACGCCGCTGGGAGCCTGATCATCGCGTCTCCTGATCCCTCCGTTTCCCTCGAGGAGCAGATCGACCATTGGCGGAGCTTCCTGCGCCGCCGGCAGGCGATCCATTCGGTCGACGTCGCGGAGTTGGAGGACCACCTGCGCGAGCAGGTGTCGATCCTGACGGACGCCGGTCTCGCCTCCGACGAGGCCTTCCTCGTCGCGGTGAAGCGCATGGGCGACCTGGACGAGCTCTCGCGGGAGTTCGCCCGCGAGCACTCCGACCGCCTCTGGAAGCAGCTGGTGGTGTCCCCCACCGACACCGTGGAGTCGCGAGCGGCGGCGCGCACGGACGCGATCGTCGCGTTCTCGTTCGCGGTCGCGGCGGCGACCGCGATCAAGGTGCCGGCGCTCTTCGGCATGGACTTCGACGAGGACGGCGAGTTCTACGCTCGCAACGCCAGCCTCTTCGTTCTGCCCTTCCTGACCGGCTACTTCGTGTGGAAACGCGGCTTGAGCGCCGCGACCGTCGTATGGCTCGCCGCTGCATTCGTCGCTGCGGCCGTGTTCGCCAACGTGTACCCGTTCGATCCGGACAGCTCCACGGAGGCGTTGACGGCGCTGCACCTGCCGATCGCTCTCTGGCTCGTCGTCGGTGTCGCGTACGCGGGCGGTCGCTGGAATCAAGTCGAAGGGCGGATGGATTTCATTCGCTTCTCGGGCGAGCTGTTCATCTACTACGTCCTCATCGCGCTCGGCGGCGGCGTGCTCACCGCGTTCACCGTGGCCATGTTCGAGGCCGTCGACATCGACCCGGAGACGTTCATCGGGTCATGGCTGATTCCGTGCGGAGCAGCCGGCGCTGTCGTCGTCGCGTCGTGGCTCGTCGAGGCGAAGCAGAGCGTCATCGAGAACATGGCGCCGGTCCTGACCCGCCTTTTCACGCCGTTGTTCGTCGCCGTCCTGGTCGCGTTTCTGGGGGCCGTGCTCTGGACCGGAGGCGGAGTCGACGTGGAGCGCGAGCTCCTCATCACCTTCAACCTGCTCCTCGTCGTCGTCCTCGGACTCCTGCTCTACTCCCTCTCCGCCCGCGATCCCAGCTCGCCACCAGGCGTCTTCGACGTGATGCAGGTCGTACTGGTCGTGAGCGCCTTGCTCGCGGACGCGGTGGCGCTATGGGCGATCTCCGAGCGGATCACGGAGCTCGGCTCCACTCCGAACCGCGTGGCCGCGCTGGGCGCGAACGCCATCCTGCTCGTCAACCTGGCGTGGTCGGCCGTGCTCTACATCCGCTTCCTGCGAGGACGCGGTCCGGTCACGAGTCTCGAGCGCTGGCAGACGAACTATCTGCCCGTGTACGCCGCGTGGGCGGCGATCGTGGTGATCGTCTTCCCGCCGGCGTTCGGGTTCAGCTAGACGACCGGAGGGCTGCTTCGTTTCGCGAACGAGCATCCTCTGCGGATTGGAGCCCTGGCGTGCAACGCGATAGCGTCGGGAGCCGTGAAGTCGCTGCGCCTGGCCACGGCCGCCGATGCGGACGCGATCGGACGCATACAGGTCGAGACCTGGACGACGGCGTACGCAGGCCTCCTCCCCGAGGAAACGATCGACGCGTTCGACGTCAGCGCGAGGCAGGCGATGTGGCGCGAGGGGCTTGCTCGCACGCCCCGCCCGGGAAGCGCGACGTTCGTCGCGCTCGTCGACGACGAGATCGTGGGCTTCGCGAGCGTCGGCGTTTCGCACTCGGAGGAGGGCACGGGCGAGCTCTACGCGATCTACGTCCACCCCGCCCGCTGGGGGCTCGGCGCAGGCCGCGCGCTCATGGACCGCGCCGAAGCGTCGATGCGCGACTCGGGATTCCCCGCAGCGCTCCTCTGGGTACTCGAGGGAAACGAGCGAGCCGAGCGCTTCTACCGAACAGCCGGCTGGGAGCGCGACGGCGAGAAGACGGACGACTTCCAGGGCGCGATGGTCACCGAGCTGCGCTACCGCAAGCAGCTCTGACCGAGCTCCGCCAGCTCAACGCAGCGTGCGAAGAGCAGCGAGCAGGCTGTTTGGCGAAGCGATCGCGAGTTCGCGCGGAGCGGACGTGAAGTCGTGCTCAGTGCGCAGCTCGTACATGCAGCGCAGCGTCGTGGACTCGACGACCGTGTCGATTCGCCGGTGACGGACATGCTGTTGGCGGGCAACTTCGGCGAGGCGCTCCTGCAGTTCGGCGACGCCGATGTCCACGAAGCCGATCGAGATCACGTCACGGTCGTTCTCGACGCTCTGCGCGTTGAAGACACGCGTCGGGACCCGAACCCCTCATCCGCTTCCCACGCGGCCACGAAGTCGGCGAACGTCCGCCCCTCCTTCAGCCTTCTCACGAATACGCTCACGATCACGTCGCATCGCCCGCAGGGCCCGGCTCGGTCGTCGAGATCAGCCGCCAGGAGTCCCAGGTGATCTTGAAGATGACGACGGTGATCGCCAGCCCGACGACGGGATCAGCGCGCGGGAGGCCGATCGCGACGAGTGCCGCGCTCACCACGACTCCGAGCGACACGAACCCGT
>DASTWH010000288.1:0-2971 GCA_035758735.1 Gaiellaceae bacterium | reverse complement strand
GCGCTCGACGTCCTCGAGTTGCCACACGGCGTCCGGCTGCCGGTCGATGAGTGGCACGACGGCCTCGTCGCCGTCCTCCTCCATGAGCGCCGCGAGCTCCGGGTCGGCGTGCGTGCGCTCGCGAGCCGGGTAGATCGTCGCCTCGTCGACGACGTGCAGCGCGCGCTGCGTGAACGGCGAGAACGCACGGATCTGTTCGAGCTCGTCCCCGAAGAACTCCACCCGAAGCGGCTCGCGACCCGTGCTCGGGAACACGTCGACGAGCCCACCGCGTACGGCGATCTGTCCGCGCTCCTCGACGCGCTCCACGCGCTCGTAGCCGGCCAGCGCAAGCGCCTCCACGAGCTCGTCGAGACCCGCACCCCTGGTCATGGAGAGGCGCACGACCTCGGGCCGATCGCTCGCGGGAGGGGCGCCTTCGGCGAGCGCTCGCGCGGACGCGCAGACGAGCCCACCTGCGTCGAGCACGTCGAGCGCCCGGGCGCGCTCGCCCACGAGGTGCGCCGGCGGCTCGAGGCCCGATCCCGCACGGACGCCGCGGCTCGGAAGCAGCGCGACGCGGTCGGGATCTCCGTACCACCCGACCGCCTCGGCGACGTCGCGCGCCTCTTCGTCCTCGGCCAGGAGACACACGAAGGGGCGAGCGAGCTCGCGCTGGAGCGCGGCGAGAACGAGCGGCAGGGCGGGCTCGGACACTCGCGCGTTCGCGGGGAATGCCTCTGCGAACGCGCGGAAGCGCTCGCTCTCGGCGAGCGCTGCGACGAGCCCTGCGAGGGGTGAGACGACCGGGTCCATACGACTGGCGGGATTTGCGTCCCGCCGGGTGATCGTAGCCGTCGCGCTAGCGCTCGTTGAAGCGGCGCTGCGTCTCCTCGAGACCCTCGATCACGAGGGTCTCGACGGCGTCGGCGGCACGCGTGACGACGGTGTCTCGATCCTCGTGCAGGTCGAACGGGGCGAGCACGAAGTCGGCGACGTCGCGGGGGTCGCCGCGGCCGGGGCGCCCGACTCCGATGCGGAGCCTCACGAAGCCTGGATCGCCGAGCGACTGCGCAATGGAGCGCAAGCCGTTGTGCCCAGCGAGGCCTCCGCCGGCACGCGCCTGAAAGCGGCCGAACTCGAGATCCACGTCGTCGTGGAGCACGAGGACGGCCCCCGTCGGTGTCTTGTAGAAGCGCTGGGCGGCCGAGATGGAACGACCGGACTCGTTCATGTAGGTCTCCGGCTTCAGAAGCGCCACGCGGCGACCGTCGATCCGAACGTCAGCGACACGGCCGTTGAATTTCGAGCGGAACGATGCGTCGTGCCGGCGCGCCAGCTCGTCGATCACCATCCAGCCGACGTTGTGCCGGTCCCGCTCGTGACGGGGACCCGGGTTGCCAAGACCCGCGACGAGCAGGTCGAGCGTCGAGGCGGCGTCGCCTCGACGGAAGATGCGCACGGCTACTCCTCGGGCTCGGAGCTGTCGCCGGAGTCGGCGGGTTCGGCAGCAGCCTCCGCGGCTGCGCCCTCCTCGCCCTCCTCGCCCTCGGCGGCCTCGGCAGCTTCTGCGGCCTCAGCAGCCTCGGCCTCCTCGAGCTCCGCGAAGCCGCGGGGCACCGAGACGGTCGCGATGACGGTCTCGTGCGGATCGTCGAGAACCGTCACATTGGCGATCGCGCCGAGGTCCTCGAGCCGGAAGACATCGCCGACCTCCATGTGCGTGACGTCGACGTCGATGTGCTCCGGGACGTCGGTCGGAAGCGCTTCGACGTGGAGCTCGCGCGTCACGAGCGAGATCATCCCGCCCTCCTTGACGCCCACGGCCTCGCCGACGAGCTGAATCACCACCGTCGCGTTGATGGGCTGGTCGAGGCGCACCTCGCGCAGGTCGATGTGCGAGATCGTGCCGCGAATCGGATCCTGCTGGTACTCGGCGAGGATCGAGGGATGGACGGTCTTCTGTCCCTCGATGACGACGTCGAGAATGGCGTGCAGGCCAGACGGGCCGGTCATCGCCGCCCGAAGCTCGCGCTCGGGGATGACGATCGCCCGGGCGTGACCCTTCCCGTAGAGCACGCCGGGAACGAGCCCCTCCGAGCGAAGGCGGCGGGTGCGGCGCGAGCCGAGATCCTCGCGCTCGCGAACTTCGAGCTTCAACCTGTCTCCAGACACGGCGGCGGATTGTAGCCAAGCGCTCGTTCGCGGCCGGCCAGTAGGCTCGGGTGATCGACGACGAGGTGTTCCAGACGCTGCTCGAGCAGGTGCGCGAGCTGCACCGCCGCACGGACGAGCTGACGCGCTCGAGGTCGCGGGTGCACGAGAACGTCCGTGCACGCCTCAGCTGGAACGTCCCGCCCAGTCTTCCCTCGGAGCAGCGTGAACTCGCCGACGAGGTCGTCGATGCGCTCAGCGCGCCGAAGCTGTCGACGTACCAGTCGCGCCAGCTCTACAAGGCGTACTTCGGCCGCTAGACCAGCCCTGCTCCTGCAGCGTGAAGAGGCCGGGTTCCCGGCCACGTTCGCGGCTCCTTCGGCGTCTAGATCCGACGCTTGAAGAGCACGACCGGCCACGCGACCAGATCACCGGCCTTCAGTGTCAGGCCGACGGCCTCCCAGCCGTCCGCGCCGAACTCGTTCAGGTCGTCCGGGATCCAGGGGGCGTCCTTCTTCATGCCCTTCGCGCGCTGGAGCGGCACGACGAGATACTCGAACATCGGACCATCGTGCGGCCGCTCAGTCCCGATCGGCGCGTCGAGAGTGGTGGTCATCTCGACACCTCCTTCCTCCACGACTGGTGGGTTGGACAGATGCCGAACGAGCTATGCCGATTCCTCCTAGCGGTGATCTCGTGCCCGCGCCACGCAGTCGTTCCTACGCCGTGGCATCGGCGAGGTGCTCGGAGTGAGGTAGGCCGGTGTCGAAACATGACAATCTCCAGCTCGTGGCAGTGAGCGACGTGCCAGCGGAACTCGCGAACATCGAGCGGCGTC
>DASTWH010000246.1:0-8010 GCA_035758735.1 Gaiellaceae bacterium | reverse complement strand
CTTCGTGGTCGATCAGCTCGCGGCGCCGTTCCTGCGGGCTCACGGCAACGCCGTCACGAGGACGCCGACGATCGACGAGCTCGCGGAGACCGGCGTCGTGTTCGAGAACGCGTACACGCCGAGCCCGCTCTGCGCACCGGCCCGAGCCGCGCTCATGACCGGGATGCTCCCGACGCGGACGGGCGTCTACGACAACTCCGCCGAGTTCGCGTCGTCGATTCCCGCGTTCACGCACTACCTCCGGCTCGAGGGGTACCGGACGTGCCTCAGCGGGAAGATGCACTTCGTCGGGCCCGACCAGCTCCACGGGTTCGAGGAACGGCTCACGACGGATGTCTACCCCGGAGACTTCGGGTGGACGCCGGACTGGCGCTTCGGCGGCGAGCGGGTCGACTGGTGGTACCACAACATGAGCTCGGTGGTCGAAGCGGGTGTCGCGGAGATCACGAACCAGCTCGAGTACGACGACGAGGTCGCGTTCCACGCGGTGCGGCGGCTCTACGACTACGCCCGCTACGAGAGGGACGCGCCGCTCATGCTCTGCGTCTCGTTCAGCCACCCGCACGACCCCTACGTCGCGCGGCAGCGCTACTGGGACCTCTACCGCGACGAGGACATCGACCTCCCCGCGGCTCCAGGACCGCCGCCCGAGCAGATGGACGCGCATTCGCACCGGCTCTGGAAGAGCGCCGCCATGGACCAGATCGCGATAACGGACGACGACGTACGTGCGGCTCGACACGGCTACTACGCGAGCCTCTCGTACGTCGATGAGCGGATCGGAGAGGTGCTCGCAGCATTCCGGGCGTGCGGGCTCGCGGACGACGCTGTCGTGATCCTCACGTCCGATCACGGCGACTTTCTCGGCGAGCACGGCCTCTTCTACAAGATGTCCTTCCGCGAGCACGCCGCGCACGTGCCGTTCGTCGTCTCGGCCCCGGAGCGCTTTTCGCCCGCGAGGGTGAGCGAGCCCGTGTCGCTCGTGGACCTCGGCCCGACGCTCCTCGATCTCGTTCGCCCCGGGCTCGCGGACGAGATCGTCGCGCCGGTGGACGGGCGGAGCGTCCTGCCACTGCTCGAGGGCGGTACGGATCCCGAGCGAACCGTCGTCGGCGAGTTCCTCGCCGAGACCGTGCTCGCGCCGATGGTCATGGTCAGGCGCGGGCGGTGGAAGCTCATCCACACGCCCACTGACCCCGACCAGCTCTTCGACGTCGAGGACGACCCGCTCGAGCTCGTCAACCTCGCCGGGAGCCCGGAGCACGACGAGGTTCTCCGTGAGCTCCTCGACGAGGTCGCGGGCCGCTGGGACCTCGACGCGGTCGACCGTGAGGTCCGCGCGAGCCAGCAGGCCCGGCTCGCCGTGTTCCAGGCACTGCAGACCGGGGCGACGTATCCGTGGGACTTCCAGCCGTCGCGCGTCGCGGCGAAGCAGTACACGCGCAACACCATGGACGTGGCCGTCCGCGACCAGCAGTCTCGCTTCCCCCCGGTGTCGTGAAGGCTGCGGTCTGCCGCGAGTTCGGGACGCCGCTCGAGATCGAGGAACTGCGGCTGGACGCTCCTGTCGCCGGCGAGGTGACGGTGGACCTTGCCGCTTGCGCGATCTGTCACAGCGACATCGCGTTCGCGGAGGGGGACTGGGGAGGCGACCTCCCGGCCGTGTACGGCCACGAGGCCGCGGGCGTCGTGCGTGAGGTCGGGCCGGAAGTGGCCGCTCTCGTCCCAGGCGACCGCGTCGTCGTCAGCCTCATGCGCTCGTGCGGGCGCTGCTACTTCTGCCAGCGCGGGGACAACCACCTCTGCGCCGGAGAGTTCCCCGGCGACGCGAGGCCGCGGTTGCACACGGAGGCCGGCGAGCCGGTCGTGCAGGCGATGCACACCGGGGCGTTCGCGGAGCGGGTCGTCGTGCACACGTCCCAGGTGGCGTCGGTCCCGGCCTCGCTGCCCCTCGACGTCGCCTCGTTGATCGGGTGCGGTGTCATCACGGGAGTGGGCGCGGTCTTCGACCGGGTCGACGTGACACCGGGCTCGAGCGTCGTGGTGGTCGGAACCGGCGGTGTCGGTCTCAACGCCGTCCAGGGCGCCCGTGCGGCCGGCGCCGAGGTCGTCGTCGCGGTCGACACCTCTGCGTCGAAGCGCACGGTCGCGACCTCCTTCGGCGCGACGCACGCAGTCGACCCGGCCGAGGAGGACACGGCCGCCTCGGTTCGTGCTCTCACCGGCGGGCGCGGAGCCGACTTCGTCTTCGTCGGAGTGGGGTACACGCCCGTCATCGAGGCCGCGCTCGGTCTCGTCAGACGCGGCGGGACGGTCGTCGTGCTCGGCATGCCCGCTTCCGACGAGATCATCGGCGTCGTCGGGGTCGACCTCGTCCACGACGACAAGCGAATCCTCGGCTACAAGATCGGCTCCGGATCGGGACCGCTTGCGGACGTCGTCCCGCGGCTCGTCGCGCTCTACGACGACGGCCGGTTGCGGCTGGACGAGCTGATCACCGGTCGGTATCCACTTTCGGAGATCAACTCGGCGATCGCGTCGGCCGCGGGAGGAGACGCGCTGCGCAACGTGATCGTCTTCGACGGCCATGGAGTCCCTGCGTGAACACGGAGGTCTTCATCACCTGCGCCGTCACCGGCGTCGGAGCGACGACCGACCGCTCGGAGCTCGTCCCCGTGACGACGGTCGAGATCGCCGACGCGGCGCTCGAGGCGGCCCGCGCCGGTGCGGCGATCGTGCACATCCACGTGCGCGAGCCCGAGACCGGAGGCCCCTCGCGCGACCCTGCTCTCTACCGCGACGTGGTCGAGCGCATCCGCTCGGCGGACGTGGACGTCGTCATCAACCTCACTGCCGGCATGGGCGGCGACCTCGTGCTCGGAGGCGTCGAGTCGCCGCTGCCTCCGAACACCGAGGGAACCGACATGGCGGGCGCGACCGAGCGGCTGGCGCACGTCGCCGAGTTGCGGCCCGAGCTCTGCACGCTCGACTGCGGGACGATGAACTTCGCCGAGGGCGACTACGTCATGACCAACACGCCCTCGATGCTGCGCGAGATGGCGCGGCAGATCCGCGAGCTCGGCGTGCGCCCGGAGATCGAGGTCTTCGACACGGGCCACCTCGTGTTCGCGAAGCAGCTCATCGACGAAGGCCTCGTCGACGAGCCCGCGATGCTGCAGCTCTGCATGGGCATCCCGTATGGCGCCCCGGACGATCCGGGAACGCTGCTCGCGCTCGTCAATCGGCTGCCGGCCGAGTGCGTGTTCTCCGCCTTCGCGATCGGTCGCATGCAGCTTCCGTACGTCGCGCTGGCTCCGATCGTCGGCGGTAACGTGCGCGTCGGCCTCGAGGACAACATCTGGCTCGAGCGCGGCGTGAAGGCGACGAACGGCCAGCTCGTCGAGCGTGCGGTGGCGATCCTCGAGTCGATGAACGTCCGTGTCCTCGGGCCCGAGGACACGCGCGCCAAGCTCCGGCTCACGGCACGCTGACGATGCGCGTCGCCCTGGTCGGTGGCGGTGTCATTGGCGGCGGCTGGGCGGGCCGACTGGTCGAGAACGGGCTCGACGTCGTCCTCTTCGACCCGCACCCCGACGCCGAGCGTCGCGTCCGCGAGGTGCTCGACAACGCCGAGAGAGCGTGGGCGCAGCTGACGTACGCACCCCGTGCGCGCGGGAACGTGAGGTTCGCGGCCGAGCTCGACGAGGCGGTTCGGGACGCCGACCTCGTCCAGGAGAGCGTCCCCGAGAACATCGAGCTGAAGCGCCGCCTGTTCGCCGAGATCGAGAAGCACGCGCCTCCTGACGCGCTCATCGCCTCCTCGACGTCCGGCCTGCTGCCGTCGGTGCTACAAGCTGACCTTCGCCGGCCGGAGCGGCTCCTCGTCGCGCACCCGTTCAACCCGGTCTACCTGCTCCCTCTCGTCGAGATCGTTGGAGGCGAGCACACGTCGGAGGAGTCCCTTTCCCGCGCGATCGCGTTCTACGAGTCGATCGGGATGCGACCGCTGCGCGTCCGCTCCGAGGTCGACGGCTTCGTGGCTGATCGTCTGCTCGAGGCGCTCTGGCGGGAGGCGCTGTGGCTCGTCGAGGACGACGTAGCGACGGTGGAGGAGATCGACGACGCCGTCCGCTTCGGGCCCGGGTTGCGCTGGGCGCAGATGGGCACGTTCCTTACGTACCGCATCGCCGGCGGGGAGGAGGGCATGCACCACTTCCTCGAGCAGTTCGGGCCTGCGCTGCAGTGGCCCTGGACGAAGCTCATGGACGTCCCCGAGCTCGACAGTGAGCTCATCGACCGGATCGCGAGCCAGTCGGACGACCAGGCAGGGGGGCTGTCGGTGCGCGAGCTCGAGCGGCTTCGCGACGACAACCTCGTGGCGATCCTGCAGGCGCTCCGGGCGCGCCGGTACGCAGCGGGAGAGGTGCTGCACGAGCACGAGAAGCGCCTGTACGAGCAAGGCACAGGAGCTGTCGGGGAGCTGGATCCGTCAGTGCCTCTTCGCCTCCACGAGACCACCGTCGACCCGGCGTCCGTCGACTACAACGGGCACATGACCGAGTCGCGGTACGGGGTCGAGTTCGGCTATGGGACCGATGCGTTCCTGCGCCACGTCGGGCTCGACGCCGCCTATCTCGAGCGGGGCCGCAGCGCGTACACAGTCGAGGGCCACATCCGCTTCCTGCGCGAGGCGTCCGCTCTCGAGCCGATCGCCGTCGACACGCAGGTGCTCGCGGCGGACGAGAAGCGGCTCCACCTCTTTCATTCGCTGAGGCACGGAGGAAGCGGCGAGCTGCTCGCGACCGGCGAGTACATGCTGCTTCACGTCGACACCGCTGAGGGGCGGACATGCCCCTGGGAGGAGCCGGTTGCCTCACGGGTCGCCGCCGCGGCAGCCGCGCACGCTGCGCTTCCGGTGCCCGACGGCGCGGCCCGGGCCGTATCGATGCCTCCCCCCGGCTAGACCGCCAGCACGATCACGCCGAGCACGACGAGCGCGGCGCCGACGAGGCGCGCGGGCTTGACGCGCTCGTGGAGCAGCGGCACCGCGAGCACCGTCGCGATGACGACGCTCGACTCCCGCACGGCCGCGACCGAGGCCGCCGGTGCACGTGCCAGCGCGGCGAGAACGAGGATGTACGCGCCGAACGTCGCCAGCCCCGCGGCGATCGACGCAGTGCCGACCGCTCCGCGAACCGCCTCCCGGCTCCGGCGGCGAAGTGTCAGGAGGAGGAACCCGAGCGCAGCCGGGATCATCGAGAGCTCCTGGTAGACGATCGGCGACGCGTACTGGATGCCGCGCGAGTCGACGAGCGTGTACGCCGCGATGCAGCCGCCGACCGCCAATGCCAGAGCGAGGTCGCCGAGCGTCGCGTGACCGCCGACCCCGCGGACGAGGAGGACGCCGGCCGCGATGACGAGCACGCCGACGACCTGTGCCGCGGTGGCCGACTCGTCGAGGACGGCGAGCGCGACGACGAGCACGATCACAGGAGCCGATCCGCGCGCGATCGGGTAGACGAAGGACAGGTCCGCGCGGGAGTAGGCGGCCGTCAGGAACACGAAGTACGTGAGCTGGAGGAGCGATGTCACGGCGAGGTACGGCCAGACCTGCGACTCGGCTTCCCACGCGATCGCGGCGACGGGTGCGAACGCGACGACACCGACGATCAGGGCGACCGCCGTCGCGGCCTCGATGTCCGGCGCGCGCGCGAGGAGGAGGTTCCAGAACGCGTGCAGAAACGCAGCGCCGAGCGCGAGAGCCAGTGCCGTGGCGGGCATGCCCGCGGATCCAACCACGCGTTCACAATTGGGGCACGATCCACGGGTGGACTCTCGCGCGCGATCGATCGAGCAGCTCTCGTCCCGGCGCTTCGACCTGCTCGTCGTCGGAGGAGGGATCGTCGGCGCCGCCGTCGCCGCCCACGCCGCCCGGCTCGGGCTCGCGGTCGCGCTGGTCGAGGCGAGGGATTTCGCGGGCGGGACCTCGAGCGCGTCGTCGAAGCTCATCCACGGCGGTCTCCGCTACCTGCGCCTCGGCGACGTCCGGCTCGTGCGCGAGGCGCATCACGAACGACGCGTATTGACGAAGATCGTCGCGCCGCACCTCGTGCGCCGGATCGAGTTTCTCCTGCCGCTGTACGAGCACGGTCCGTACCGCCCGTCGTTCGTGCAGAGCGGCATCGTCCTCTACTCGGCGCTCGCTCGCTCGCGGCTGCACTGGCTGGTCGGCGCTGATCGCGCTCGACAGCTCGTGCCGGAGCTACGGACCCAGGGGCTTCGCTCGTGCGCGCTCTACGCGGACGCGACGACGAACGACACTCGCCTCTGCCTCGCGAACATCCGCGCGGCCGCCGACGCAGGCGCGTGCGTGCTGAACCGCGCCGAGGTCGTCGCGCTACGCAAGCTCGACGGCCGCGTCGTCGGCGCCGAGGTTCGCGTGGACGGGTCGGAGGTGGCGGTGAACGCGCGCCTGGTCGTGAACGCGGCCGGTCCCTGGGTCGATCGCGTGCGTCGGCTCGAGGATCCGCAGGCGGGCACGTCGGTGCGACTGAGTCGCGGCGCGCACGTCCTCGTCCCCGGAGGCGCGGGCTGGCACGCCGCCTTGACGCTGCCGCAAGACGAGGTGCGCGTGACGTTCGCCGTGCCGTGGTCCGGGATGCTCCTGCTCGGGACGACGGAGGCTCCCTACGACGGCGACCCCGCCGACGTCGGCGCGGAGCCGGCGGACGCTGAGCAGATCCTGCGTGAGGCGGCTCACGCGCTCGCCCCCCAGACGCTCGACCGCAGTCTCGTGCGTGCGGTGTACGCGGGTCTCCGCGTGCTCCCCGCCGGCGAGGGGGAGGTCGTGAGCGCTCGCCGCGAGACGGTGTTCACGCTGGGGCCCGGCGGCATGCTGAGCGTCGCGGGCGGCAAGCTCACGACCTACCGCCGCATCGCGCTCGAGGTGCTCGACCGCCTGCGTTTGGACCTCGGGTTGCGCAAGGTGGACAAGCGACCGTGGCCGCTACCTGGGGCGACCGGGCTCGGGTCGGTCGCGCTTCCCGCCGAGCTCGCGGCGGACGAGCGCTCGCACCTGCTGCACCTGTACGGAAGTCTCGCGCCCGAGGTGCTCGCGCCGGTCCGCGAGGAGCCGGCGCTCCTCGAGCGCCTCAGCGCGGACGGCCCGGACATCGCCGCGCAGGTGCGCTACGCGGCGACGCACGAGTGGGCCACGACCGTCGAGGACGTCGTCCGCCGACGGACGACGCTCTTCTATCGCGGGCTCGACGACGAGGCCACGCGGGAAGCGGTCGCCGAGCTGCTCCCGAGCTAGCCGACGACGCGCTCGAGCCAACGCCCGAAGAGCGCGCGGCCCTCTTCGCGCATGGCATCCGCGCTCTGCTCGATCGCCGCGAGAAACGCCGGAGCCTGTTCTGCCCCCAGTGTGCTCTCGAGCGACGCGACGTACTCGGGCACCTCGGCCCATTCGCGAGCCATCTCCGCGGACACCTCGAGGTGGAACTGCACGCCGTACGCGCGCTCGAAGCGGAACGCCTGATTTGCGTAGGCCGGCGAGCTCGCCAGGCGGACTGCCCCGTCAGGGAGATCGAAGGTGTCCCCGTGCCACTGGAGGGTCACGAGCTCGTGCGGCGCCTCGCCGAACACGGGATCGGAGCGAGCCTCGCCCGTCATGCTCACCGGCAGCAGTCCGACCTCGGGCTCCGGCCCCGGATACACGCGCGCTCCGAGCGAGGCCGCGAGGAGCTGGACGCCGAGGCACACGCCCCAGTACGGCGTCCCGGCGCGAACGGCCTCGCCGACGAGTGCCTTCTCTACGGTCAGCCAAGGCTGGTCGGCCTCGTCGTTGACGGACATCGGGCCGCCCATGGCGACGATCGCGTCGAACTCGCGCCAGTCGGGGAGCGGCTCGCCCTCGTCGAGCTCGACCCGATGGAGCTGCGCGCCGCGCTCGTTCAGGACGTCCTCGAAGACGCCGGGCGGCTCGCAGGCGATGTGCTGGAGCACGAG
>DASTWH010000158.1:0-3508 GCA_035758735.1 Gaiellaceae bacterium | reverse complement strand
TTCCGCTCCGCACTAGCCTCGACCTGTGAGACGAACGACCGCGAGACGTGCGTTCATCCCAGTCATGTGGCGTCCTCGGAAATCACCGAGGAGCGGACCAGGCCGGCGAGACTGAAGACGTTCGCGCTCGACCCCGGCGGCCCGCCCGGAAGGCGCCACGTGTGTGAAGTCATCGGATTCGCACGGCTACGGTCAGAAGAACGACCGAGTCTTCGACCGCTTCGAGCGCGTGTCGGGAGTCGGGGATGACGATCAGATCACCGGGTGATCCGTTCCATCGATTCTCCCCGGCCACGAGAGTGACGCGACCGTGGAGAACCTGAAGGGTGGCTTCGCCGGGGCTTTCGTGCTCGTCGAGGTCGCTCCCCGCTCGGAGGGCAACGAGCGTTTGGCGCAGTACACGTTCATGGCCCCCATAGATCGTGTGAGCGCTGCGACCGCTGGACGAAGTCGAGGCCGTTTCAAGATGGTGACGAACAAGTGCCGTCAGCGACTCTTTATGCATGAGATCTCCTCGTTGCTGAATGTACTCGGTGTACTACGAGCTGTAGTCGCGCCGGCGACGGGGCTTGGTCGGAGTCGCGATGGGCGCCTGCTCGGCGGAGCCCGTGACCCGATCGCCACGGGAACCGCTGTCTCGGTCGAAACTGCGTGAGTTGATGCTGGGACCGCACCGAATGGGATGAATTCCGCACACTTCTCGTGCGGTCCGGACAACCAGCAGACCCGGACACACGTCGGGTCGCTTGCTCTTGCGGACGACTTGAGGCCGTGCGCCAGCACTCCTGTGACAGTCACGCGTCGTCGAACGACCGATGCGCGCCTCCGTCGGCCCGCGCGGCATCCCACCGCACGGCTGGCGGAAGAACTGAAGTCAGATTGGGACCACGACCGAGGGGCGAAGGCACGCGTGTCTCATGGGCACAACGCATCCGTGATAGCCGCGGTGAGCCAAAGCTGAAAGTCGACGATTCGCCACCCACGAACAAGCACCAGCCGTTCGTAGTGGTCGATCGCCAGGTAGTTCCACAGCACGTCCCGAATCTCGGCGAGGGTCAGGTTCTGTTTCAGTTGTCCAGTATCCAGGAGCTGCCGCCCGAGCATCTCCATCCCCGTGAGACCTTCGCTGAGGACCTGTTCCCAGATCGGGATGAGCGCGTCGTCGACGTGTCGACCGTCGCGGATCATGATCTGGACCTTGACCGAGCGCTGAAGCCGTTCGACGAGCCCGTCGACGAACAGCGCAATCTTGCGTCGCGCCTCGGGCTCGGTCGTGACAGCGAGCGCGGATGGTCTGTCTCGGACGGGCACGGGCTTATCGTCACCAGCCACCGCGAGGTCGAAGACCGCTTTAGCGAGGGCTGACTTGCTCCCGAACGACTTATAGACCATCTCCGAGGACACCTTCGAGGCTGTCGCGATAGCGGCGATCGTCGTCGCTCGATAGCCGTCGCGCTCGAACAGGTCTCTCGCGGAGAGCACCACGGCGTGCCGGCGGGCACGTGCCGCCTCTTGTCGACCCGAGCCGTCGTACGGCCTCTTGACGCAAGTCATTGGCGTCCTCACAATTGGCTACAGTCGCACTGTATCGAATGGAGTTGTTGATGCATGACATTGCCGCAGGGGTGTCCGTCGACCCGGTCGCCCTCGTTGTGCGCAGCATCCACGCCATGGCCGGTGGTGACCGCATGGAGTTCGACGGCCTGTACCACCCGGCAGCGCACGACCGCGAGAACCGAGTTCAGCCCCCGAGCTCCCGCGTGCCCGGACCCGACTGCTTCTGGTCGACGGCACAGTGGCTGCGTGCGGCCTTCACCGATCTGCATTACGACATCCACCACACCGCGACCAACGGCGACCTCGTCGCCGTCAACTCCACGATGAAGGGTCGGCACACTTCACCCTGAGCCGTCTACGACGAATCCGGTGCAGTCGACACAGTCTTCCCCCCGACCGGGAAGGAATTCGCGGCCACGCAGTCCCACTGGTTCCGGCTCGAGGACGGACTGATCCGCGAGCATTGGGCGAACCGCGACGACCTCGGCATGGCCAACCAGTTGGGGTGGGTGCCACCCACACCCGGCTACCTTCTCCGTATGTACACAGCGAAACGCCGTGTCCGGCGCTCGCGGCGGCAGATCTCGTAGCCCCCGGCCGGCGTGTAGCCGCGACTGCCACTCTTCGCGCAAGGGCCATCCGCTCAGGCGTGAACCGCCTGTTCGAGGCGCGCGTCCGCGTCAGCGTCGAACCCAGCCGCCCAAGGTCCGCGCATGAGGCGATCCACCTAACCCGCGCGTCCGATGGTGAACGCTGTCAGGAATCCCAGGGTGGCGATGAGGCCGGCGTAGAGATGCGTGCGCTCGAACGCTTCGGGGATCATCGTGTCGGCGACCATGGTCAGGATCGCCCCGGCGGCGAGCGCTGTGATCGCGGCAACCAGCTCGACCGAGGCGCCTTGGAGCAGAAGGCAGCCGAGGAGTCCGGCAGTTCCGCTGGCGACGGCAACGCCGATCCAGACGCCGAAGACGTAGCGGGCCGATCGCCCGTTGCGTTTCATGCCCGCTGCGCTGGAGAGTCCTTCAGGGAGGTTGGAGATGAAGATCGCCGCCAACACCGGGATGCCTATGCCGTTTCCGCCGAGGAGTGAGAGGCCGAGAACCACAGACTCGGGGATTCCGTCGAGGAGGGCGCCGATCGCGATCGCGGATCCGCTTCCGCCCTGTTGTTCCTCGCTGGGTTGTTGCTCCCCTGAGCGTTTACGGTGGCGAGCTCCCCGTTTGGCGAGCACGACATTGGCGAGCAGGTAGGCGACGGCGCCGACCAGGAAGCCGAGCACGGTGGCAGTGAGACCACCCTTGGTCTCAGCCTCGTCCACCAGGTCGAACGCCAGTGCAGAGATCAGCACCCCTGCTCCGAAGGCCATGACCGAGGCCACGATGCGCTGTGGAACCTCGATCAGCCAGGCCACCAGAGCCCCTATGACGAGGGCACCTCCCGCAGCCAGCCCCCAGAGCCCAGCTTGGATCCAGATCGGCATCTCAACCGGCTTCCGTATTGGCGAGGCGCCACGTCACAATGCGTAGGCGGTCCACTGCTTCTCCCCTACCTCGTGGGCGGCCTCACCGAAAGCGGTGAGCGCCGTGATGGTGGCGCTGACGTCGGTGTGGCTCATGTGGCGGAGGATCTGTTGTATCTCGTGACGCCGGTGGGCCCGGACGGTTTCGAGGAGGTGGCGGCCCGGTGGAGTCAAGGACACGTCGACGGCTCTGCCGTCGCTCGATGATCGATCCCGTGCGACCAGCCCGAGCTTTTGGAGGCGGTCGCACAGACGACTGGCGTTGGATGCGTTGATCTCGAGCTGTTGGGCTAGCGCTCCGATGGTTTGGTCGCCGCCGGTTGCCAGGAGGACCAGCAGCCGGTGCTGGACAAGCGTCACCTCAATCGGCGCCGCATTGATCGACCGAACGGCGATTCCCACCAGGGCGCGGCTGACGGTGATCAGCGCGTC
>DASTWH010000154.1:0-5722 GCA_035758735.1 Gaiellaceae bacterium | reverse complement strand
ACCACGACGATCTCGAAGTCGACGTCCTCCTGGCCGAGCGCGGCGGGAAGTGCGGTTCTGGAGACCAACGACCAGCGGTTTCTCGTGGGGATGAGCACCGAAACCTCGGGGCGCTCAGCCATCAGGCGGTTTCCGTGCGGTCACGAGAAGGTTCATCGGAAGTGTCGTCGTGCTACCCCGCTCCAACCTCCTCTCGAGCACGTTGAGCACGTACCCGAATCCGTTGAGCACCACGAATAGCCCCTGAAGGACCGACCGCGCCACACGACCCAGGCCACCGAGGTCTGGGATGCGGGTGCGACCTCGCTCGACGAGCGTGCCCGTGAGGGTCGCCCATGCGATCGCACGGCCCCCGTCCTCGACCACCCGAACCTCGTCCCACGCCTCGAACAACGCTTCGAGCTCGGGACCCGTGTACCGACGCTCGAGAATCGTCCGGTTGTACTCCCACACGAACGGAACCGTGAGGAGCGCA
The DNA here is from genome assembly GCA_035758735.1 of Gaiellaceae bacterium. Classification (GTDB taxonomy): domain Bacteria; phylum Actinomycetota; class Thermoleophilia; order Gaiellales; family Gaiellaceae; genus GMQP-bins7. The sequence continues at coordinate 5,247 of DASTWH010000154.1, read as the reverse complement.
ACGCCACCCGGCCGGAGCACCCGCCGGATCTCACCCACACCGTGGACGGGATCGGTGACGTACTGGAAAGCTTCGAAGCACGTCACGAGGTCGAAGGACGAATCCTCGAACGGCAGGAATCGGTCGGAGACGACGTCCGCGACGCCGTACGGGTTGCCCTCGACGTCGAGCCCCACACAGTGAGCGCCGCGCGGGAAGAGGTCGTCGTACGGCCGGCTGCCACAGTAGATGTCGAGGGCGTCCGCCACCGACCCGTCGAGTCGTGCGAGCGCCTCCTTGATGTCGACGAGAAGCGCCTGCAGGTGGAGATAGTCGAACTGTGTCGGTCTCGGGTGGCGGCGCGACCGTCGCGCCGCTCGGAGCTCCCCGGCGGAGAGCAGCTCTCCCGGCGCGCTCACGGCGCTGCCGTCCCTGCCCGCCGGTCTCGACCCGCACGCCAGCCCCGCACGAGGCCCACCGGAAGGCCTCGTACGAGCCCGGGTCGCCAGTCGACGTTCGACGAAGCGCCGCGAACGACCCGCGCTGCGAGGCCGCGACAGCCAGCGTAGAGGTCGCGCAGCACGTAACGCGCGATCGCGACATCGCCCTGGCGGAGATGCTTCCCGTAGACCATCCCTTGCCCGACCCCGTATGCGACATAGAGGCGCCGGAGCTGCTCGCGCGATCTCCAGTCGTGATGCCAAACGACGAATTCGGGCTCGTACCGGATGGTGCGTCCTGCGCGAAGCCACCGATACGACAAGTCGTTGTCCTCGGCCGACGGTGAGATCCTGCCGTCGAAACCTCCGAACTCCAGCACGGTCGCGCGGTGGAGCGCCATGCACTGGGTATAGAGCACGAAGCCGGTCCCGCCACGGTACTCCCGGGGCATCGCGTCGATGATCGTCGAGGGGACTGCAGCCGGATCTCCGAACGGAAGCACCCGGCCCGAGACGAGCGCCCCCGCATCCTCGGTCGCGTGCTCCAGCCCGACTCGGACCCATGACGGATCCACGGTGCAATCGTCATTCGTCAGCAGCACGATGTCGTGCGTCGCGTCGGCCAGACCCACGTTGAACGCGTGTCCGAGACCGCGACGATCGCACCGCAGCACACGCACCTGGACGGCCGCGAACTCGGCGACGACCCGCTCGACGGAGTCGTCGTCGCTCGAGTCGACGACGACGACCTCGGCGGCATGCGGGTTGCAGGCGGCGAGCGATTCCAAGCACTGGCGGACGAGATCCGGACGGCCGATCGTCGGCAGAACGACGCTCACGGGGGCAGGCGACGTCATCTCGGATTCGGCTCCGCCTCGACCGTCCAGCGGGCGTCCGGTCGGACGAGACCGTGGTCCGACTCGGCACGATCGCTTGGAAGTGGGAGCACGGTGAACCGGAGAAGCTCGCCGTCGAAGATGTTCTCGTCGTACGTGCCCAGCCAGACGCCCGCGACGTAGTCGCCGGCTGTGAGGAGTGGCGGCAGCTCGAACCTGATCCGGTAGCGCTGTGGCGGTCCGGTGATCGTCTGGCCGACGTCCGAGAGGTTCTCGTTGACGACGCGAGCGCCACGGGAGTCGAGCAGATAGACGGCGGCATCGAGCGCCATGAGTTTCCGAAGAGTCGTCAGCGCGATCTCGAACGACAACGGCTGGTCACGCCGGGGTGCTTCGACGGGTGCTCCGGTCGCGTCGTGGAGCGACAACGACAGCTCTCCGAGCGCGCCGTGCTCCTGCACCGGGACGGCCACTCGCGCAGCCGCCGGAACCGTCGTACGGAGATACCGCTCGAGGACCCCGTGAGCCTCGCCCACCTCGCGGACCCGACCGTGCTCGAGCCAGACAGCTCTGCGGCACAGCTGCCCGACGACCCCGATGTCGTGGCTCACGAAGAGCACGGTTCTCCCTTCGCGTCCGAACTCCGACATGCGGCCCAGGCACCGTCGCTGGAACTCCGCGTCGCCGACGGCGAGCACCTCGTCGACGACGAGAATGTCGGGATCGACGTGGGCGGCCACGGCGAATGCCAGCCGGAGGTACATCCCGGAGGAGTACCGCTTGAGCGGAGTGTCGAGGAAACGGTCCACGCCGGCGAACTCGACGATTTCGTCGAATCGGCGTGCAATCTCGCGTCGCGACATGCCCAACACGACGCCGTTCAGATAGATGTTCTCGCGGCCCGTGAGCTCCGGGTGGAAGCCCGTGCCGACCTCCAGGAGCGCCCCGACCCGTCCCCGCACTCTCACGACGCCGGTCGTCGGCCGCACGATGCGGGCGATCGTCTTCAGGAGCGTCGTCTTCCCCGCTCCGTTGCGCCCCACGATGCCAACGACGTCACCCTGCTCGATCTCGAGATTCACCTCGCGCAGCGCCCACGTCTCGCGCGAGTCTTGCTCGTCGGCACTCGGGCGGAAGCGCGTCGCCATCCGCTCACGCAACGTGACGTAGCCACCCTCACCGAGGCGGTAGCGCTTTCCCAGGTCCTCTGCACGAATGACTGCGGGCATCTCAGATCAGGTCTGCGAACTGGCGCTCTGCGCGAAGGAAGTAGACGAGACCGCCGCCGAGCGTCACGAGCACGACCGCGAACGAGACGACGAGCTCCCAACCTGGCGCCGGAGCATCGGCGACCGACCAGCGAAATCCGTCGAGAACGCCCACCATCGGATTCAGCGCATAGACGTACTTCCACGAGCCTTCGACGAGCGAACTCGAGTAGACCACGGGGCTTGCGAAGAACCAGACCTGCACCAGGAACGTCATCGTGTGACGCACATCGCGGTAGCGGACGTTGAGGGCCGACAGCCAGAGCCCGGCGGCCAGAACGACGAGAAGGCACGCTCCGACCCACACGGGAAGCAAGATGAGGGACGCGCCGGGCGTCACGCCGTAGGCGGCGATCACGACAGCAAGGATCAGCAGTGAAACGACGAGATCCACGAGCCCCGGCAGGGCCATGGCCACGGGCGCGACGAGTGCAGGGAAGTACGTCTTCGTCACGAGGTCACGGTTCTGCACGAGCGACTGCGTGACGGACTCGAGCGAACGCGAGAAGAACGTCCACATGACCAGCCCGGAGTAGACGAAGACGGCGTACGGAAGACCGTCGCTCGGAAGGGCCGCCAGACGTCCGAAGACGACCGTGAAGATCGCCGCAGCGACCACGGGCTGGAGGACGACCCAGGCGATACCGAGCGCGGTTTGCTTGTACCGCACCCTGAGATCGCGTTCCGCCAGCACGACCGCGAGCTCGCGGAACCGCCAGAGCTCCCGGAGGTCCAGCCGTGGAAACCAACCGCTGGGGGCCCGGTTCTCGACCCAGTCCCCGTGCGGAGCCTCGTCGGGCGCGTTTTCTGCGGCCGCGGAGGCATGAGTCGAAACGGGCTCGTCGAGTGCAGTTCGTGACATGTTTGAGGTGGCTTGGAGGTCGTGCCGGACGACGACGCGCATACGCAGTATGCGTTTCTCGACGGCGAGCGAACGAGGCCGTTCCGCTCGCACCGTCCAGGACTGATACTGGCGTCCGTGGTGCACACCCGTGACCGACGCTCCTGCGACCCGGGTGCGCTTCCCGAAAAGCATCACGCGGGTCCGCGCATCGGCCGAGATGCGACCTCGTGACACAGGACGCGCACACTGCACCGACACATTCCGGCAGCACGCAACGGCTGCTGGCCGACCGTGTCGTCACGCTCGTTTTCCTCGCCGTCACGGGCCTCGCAGTGCTCGTCGTGGCGTCCTGGCTCGTGCTCGTCGTCGCCCATCTCGACGACGGATACGGCATGGACCACGTGTCGGGGACGTGGATTGCGCTCGCGAGATACGCGAACGACGGGACGCTCTACCCACCCCTGTACGACGGCGAGTCGTTCGGCGGTACCCGATTCATGCCAGTTCCGATCCTGCTGCAGGCCGGAGCCGCGCACCTCTCGGCCGAGTACCTGGTCTCGGCGAAGGCACTTTCGGCGATCCTCGCACTGGCGGTCGCCGTCGCCACCTTCTCGATCCTCAGGCGGCGGTGCCCACTTCCGATCGCGCTCCTGCTGTCGAGCACGCTTCTCGTCACCGGCACCGGACTGGTCGCCGCGACCTCCATCCGCAACGACGCGCTCCCGCTACTCCTCCAGCTCGGCGCCCTCGCGCTCGTCGCCGCGTCGACCTCACGTCGCACGATCGTCGCCGCAGGGTTCCTGTGCGGTGCTGCGCTCTTCTGCAAGGTCAGCGCCGTCTGGGGACCCGCCACGATCGCCGTGTATCTCGCTAGGCGCAGCAGCCGGGGAGTGCTGGTCTTCGCAGCGGCATTCGTGGGCTTGGCCCTCTGTGAGCTCGTGGTCTTCCAGCTGGCGAGCTCCGGCAGATTCGCCGACAACGTGCTCCAGCTCACCGCCACCGCATCCGATCGCCGCGGCTCGCTGGACGACATCCTCGATCGCGTCCGGTTGATCTTTCGCGAGGGTCTCGGTCCTCTCGTCGTCCTTCCGCTCCTCGCGACACTCGGCGTCGCCCTCGCGGTGCGCCGCCGCGATCTGAGCATCTACCACCTCGCGTTCGTCATGTCCGTCGTCGTGACGGCGGTGGTGCTCGTCGACCCTGGCGCGTACGTCAACCACCTGCTCGACGTGCAGGTTCTCTCCCTCATCGTCATCGGTGAGCTCTGGCGCCAGCTCACCCCTGGGCCGCGCACGCTGTCGTGGGCCGCGGCATCGCTCGTCGTCGTGCTCGTGGCCGCGACGGTCGCAACGTACGGCGAAAACATGTCCTTAGCGGCCGACACCCGGGTGCTCGTTCACGGCACGGCCGCCCGCGACCGCATCCCGCGCCTCGCAGGCGTCGTATCCGACGACGAGCGAGTCCTGTCCGAGGATCCCTTCGTTCCCGCGTCCCGAGGCCAGCGGCCCGTCGTGCTGGACTCGTTCATGCTGCTCACGCTCCTCGAACGACACCCGGAGTGGCGGCGGGACATCGTCGAGCGGATCGAGAGCGCGGAGTTCGACAAGATCGTCCTCTACTACGTCCCGGACGAAGCTCCGCAGTGGTACCGACGTGTGCACCTCGGACCGGACGTCGTGGGCGCAATCGAGGCGCGCTACCGTCCGGCGCGCCACGTGGACGGATACTGGATCTTCGTGCCGCGATGAGCTGGAGCGACTGGCCCGACATGGCACGTTGCACGCCACGCGATTTAAATCCGACGCGTGACCGAACGCCATCGGAATTCCACTCGGCCGACGCCTGATCCGGTGCGTGCAGCGAAGACGGGTTCTCACGAT
>DASTWH010000070.1:0-4383 GCA_035758735.1 Gaiellaceae bacterium | reverse complement strand
ACCACGAGCACTACGGGCGAACTGACGCGTGACGAGATACTCGACAACATCACGCTTTACTGGCTGACGAACACGGGAGTCTCCACGTCGCGTCTCTATTGGGAATACAAGGGTGGCTTCTTCAACGCGAAAGGCGTGTCGATCCCCGTTGCCGTGACCGTCTTTCCCGGCGAGCAGTATCAGGCGCCGCGCAGCTGGGCGGAGCAGGCGTACCCCAACCTCATCTACTTCAACGAGGCTGACAAGGGCGGACACTTCGCCGCCTGGGAAGAGCCGGGGCTGTTCTCCTACGAGCTCCGCGCCGCGTTCAAGTCACTGCGCTGATCGGCACGTAAGAGCGGCGCGTACGCAAAAGTGCGCGCCGCTCGCCGCCTGTCTGCGGAGCGTCTTACGCTCTCGCCAACCGCTGCTTGCGGGCCGTCTACACCGCGACCGTTCGACTGAGCCAGCGTGCGGGAATGTCGCCTGAGGCTGAGCCGGTTGCGCTAGACGATGACGCGGAGTCGCTCGTCTGCGAGGGCATCTGAAGCTGCCGCGGTAGAGATCCCTTCCGCATCGGCCCGCTTATAGATCTGCCCGAGGGTGTGCCCAATCTCTTCCAGCGCCGCGCCGAGTTGGGCGCTGGACCAGCCAAGTTGCTCAAGCCCTACGAGCGCGATCGCCCCCCCGCCGTTGATCACGTAGTCGGGCGCGTAGAGAATCCCGCGCGCACGAAGAAGGTCTGCTGCCTCTGGGTCAGCGAGCTGGTTGTTGGCTGAGCCCGCCACGATCCGGCAGCGAAGTTGTTCGACGGTCTCGCTGTTGAGTACGCCGCCAACCGCACACGGCGCGTACACATCGCATTCAATCCGAGACACCTGGTCAATCTCGACCGCGGTTCCCTCAACGCGAGCAGCCACCTCCCGAGCGCGCTCGGAATCGAGGTCTGCGACAAGCAACGACACGCCCGCTGCGGCGAGATGCTCGGCGAGTGCCGAACCAACTCCGCCGGCGCCCTGCACGAGGACGGTTCGCCCTTCGAGGTCCGGCGAGCCGAGAACGTACTCGACGCTCGAGCGAATGCCGTGAAAGACGCCGATCGCAGTAGGCGCTGCCGGATTACCCGACCCACCCGCCTGGCGTGAGCGGCCGAAGACGTACTCCGTGCGCTCCCCGATCACGTCCATGTCCGCTTCGTTGGTATTGATGTCCGAGCTCGTTCGGTACGTCCCGCCTAGCGACGCGACGAGATCTCCGTAACGCAGAAGCAGCGCGCGTCGCTGCTCGCCGCTCGGGATCGACGGCACAGCCAAAACCGCCTTCCCACCTCCGAACGGGAGCCCCGCGATAGCCAACTTCCGAGTCATGGCGGCAGACAGTCTCATCGCGTCCTCGAGTCCTTCGGCCGCGGTCGGATACGCCTTCATCCGCGTACCGCCCCCTGCTGGGCCAAGACGCGTGGAGTGCAGACAAACAAACATCCAAGCACCACTCTCCGAGTCCCTGCGAATGACGGCTGTCTCCCCGTCCCAGTCCGCGAGGAGGTTCTCGAAGGAAATCTGCGGGCGGAGTACTTCGCGATCCTCGGTCGGGACCGTCACCTCCTCCACAACGCGAGTCTCGCGCCGCCCGAGGACGAGGTCAAGCGACCCGCACCCTCTCTATCCTCGAGCGATAGGACGCGACCGTGCGCCAGCGTACGGTCACTCGTGGACCCGACTCCCGACTCGGCGTGTCGGGTGCCCCCCCGGTACCCCACCCCTCCTGCGCCCGCTTCATGCTCCACAGTGGCAGGACCGAATCCCGTGCCTTCGGAGATCCGGTTGCGGTACCGCGCCGTCAGGCGTCTGACAATCACCTGAATGACACCGTCTCGGTAGAGAGTCGGGAGTCCGCCCTGCCATCGAGGTTTCACGTTTGGTAGGTCGGGAATCATTCGGCCCGCGAGCTTCGGTGACAGCCACATCGTTCCGGGGGCCGAGGGGAACGGCTTCAAGGCAGACGACGGTGACAGGCTCCCGGAGCTCGCGATCCGTTGAACCCAACCCACTGACGGGCGAGCGACTTCAAGGATCCGCGGCTCATCGCCAAGAACCTCGACATGACGGTCAACGACCGCGGCTTCACGGTCTCTGCGAAATCCGTCGAAACGCTCATCAAGCATCTCGAGCCGAGTCCGCCCGACTCCGCAGCCGACTATCTCCGCGTGATTCTCGAGACAGCGCTCGCGGCAGAAAACCGCTCCCCGGTCGAGCTCCTCGACAACGAAGAGCGAACTCTGGTCGAAGCACTGCGCGAACTCCAGCGCCGTCGACGCCTCCCCAAGGACCTCACCCGGCTTCTCTACGGCAGGACAGCCCGCTAGCCGCCGATCCGGGGAGAGAAACCCACTCGGGACGGGGTTACACGCCGGACTTGCGCTGCCGGGCCAACTCGGTGAGGGGGCCTTTCGAGCCCCCCTCACCGTGCTCGGCGGGCGCCGCCTGGCCCGCCGCTAGAGGAGAGCCGGGAACGCAGGCGAGGTAAGTACCCCACGTACTGCCCGGCCTGGTACCCGGCTCTCATTCAGATAGATGCGCCAGAACGGCAAAACTTGCGAATTCGTATAGACGAGATGCCGGAGGGGCTCATCGAGACACCCCAGGACTAAACCGATCGTCTACCGGTGCGGCCTAGCGTCCCGGCGTATTCGCAAGCTAACGCGACGGGAGGGATTCCGGATGGCACGTGCAAGCAGACGGCGCACATTTCTCGCGCTCGGTGTGATGACGGCGCTCGCCGCCATGACGGGAGCCGACGTGAACGCGGGCGGCAGTGCGGCGACCGGGACAGTGGGCACTCTGTCGCTGCGTGCGGAGCTCCGGCTTGTCTCGCGGCTCTCCGAGTGTCCTCAGGGCGTCACCGCGTCTGCCTGTGCTTCACGCACGATCACCGGTGTCGTTCAAGGCCTAGGCAGCGTGTCCGGGAGCTCGACCTGGCGCGCCGCCATAGACCCCCCCGCGTGCCCGCTGGACATGGGGAAGAGCCTCGCTCATACCGTGCGGTTGGTGATTGCAGGAAAAGGGACGATCGATGTCGAGGTCGCCGCGGCCGCGACCTGTGCGGATCTCGACACCCTGAGGACGCAGACGCAAGTCTTCAAGGTCGCCGGCGGCACCGGCGTTTACGCAGGCGCATCAGGTAACGGCACGCTCGAGCGGACGCTCGGGTTCGATTCGGGCTCGGGCCGCATCGGCACAGAGTCCTGGACCGGCAGCTTCTCTGTCGCCGGCCTCGAGTTCGACACAACCCCGCCGACGCTGAGCGGCGTCGCCCCAAAGACGGTTCGCGCACGGCGCGGAGCACGCCGAACCGTGGTGCGGTACGCCGTGACCTCGCAGGACGCAATTGACGGTGCGGTTCAGGTCAACTGCCTACCACGCTCCGGAAGCGCGTTCCGCATCGGGCGCACCGTCGTCTCTTGCTCGGCGACGGATCGGAGCGGCAACACACAAGCCGCGCGGTTCGCCGTCATCGTCAAACAACGATAGGTGGCGCCGCGCCGAGGGACGCACCGGGTTCAAGGGCACGCTCGAGGCCGGCACGTCAGCGGGACACCCCTCGCCCCGCCCTTCGTGTTCGACCGGTTCGAAGCCGAGGGGCGGGCGACCCGACTCGGACAGTTCGAGCTTGTCATCGAGGCGACCGTGAACTTCGGGGCCCGGCCGGTGACGGGAACCGGCACGTACACGTTCACCGCCGCGAACGGTGACCGCCTCGTGGCCGACCACACCGGGTTCTCGGCACTCGTCGGACCGGGCGTCGTATTGATTACCGAGCACGCCATCATCGATCCCAACCGCTCGACGGGCCGATTCGCCGGCGCCGAAGGGACGTTCACCGTCGAACGCCTCGCCGACGCCGCCACCGGCGTCGGTGGACTGACCGTCGGCACTGTTGAGGGAACGATCTCCGTACCTGGGCTGGCAAACGCCTAAAGGGTTCGGGTCGTACGAGGTCGTCGGACAGTCGAGCACGGGCGTGTTCGCCGGCGCCCGGGGCGCGGGGATCTCGCGGTCGACGTCGCAGGCGATGCTATCGGGAGAGCTGAAGCTCACCGGCTCCGGCTCGGGGGACCGAGCGCCGAGCGAATCGGACGGCGGGTAATGATGCCCGCCGTCCCCCGACCTCTCGCGACCGTGATGCGGTGGGGCCCCATCCGGACCACCTCGTCGACATCTGCCCTCGGCGTCAATCTGCGAAAGCCCTGCCTTCGGGCCAGATCGCGGCTAGGCCTTGCGTGGTCAACAGCGCTTCGAGATCAGGCCGGGGCCGAGCTAGGCTGCCCGGCCCTCGAGTGAAACGGCCCGCGCGCGGGAAGTGCGGTCGATCGGATGTGGCGCTGACTAGGTCCTTCGTACACGG
>DASTWH010000387.1:0-14926 GCA_035758735.1 Gaiellaceae bacterium | reverse complement strand
GCCTGCGCACGCGCGGACGTGTGCTCGAGGTGGGGTATGCGTTCGCCGAGGTCGCGTATCTCGCGGCGCTCCTCCGCGCCGATGTCGATGTCGTCGGCGTCGACCTCGCAGCGCGCGAGGTGGAGGGGATGGAGGCCGTCCAGGCAGACGTGCGGGCACTGCCGTTCCCGGACAGATCGTTCGAGCAGGTGCTGCTCGTGTCGACGCTCGAGCATGTGGGTGCCGACAACAGCGTCTACGGGATCGAGGCGGAGCGGGACGACGGCGCTCGGGAGGCGGCGCTCCGCGAACTCGCGCGTGTGGTCGCCCGCGACGGGAGCCTTCTCGTGACGGTCCCGCTCGGCGAGCCGGGAGATCACGGCTGGTTTCGGCAGGACGACGAGCGCGGCTGGACGTCGTTGTTCGCGCGCGCTGGCTGTTTCGTCGAGGAGCTCGAGACCTACGAGCTGGGCGCGGAGGGTTGGCGCGCCGCGCCCTCGTTCGACGCGGCGGGTGTGCGGTACGGAGAGCGCGGGCCTGCGGCGTCGGCCGTCCTCTGCGCCGATCTCTCGCCTGGTCGCGTGCGTCACGTCTTGACGCCCGGGGGCCTCCGGAAGGCGGCGCGTCGACGCGCGGCTCGCACGTATCGGCGCGTCCGTCCGCACGACCTATAGTCCGGCGCGGTGGACTTCCAGCTCAGCGCCGACCAGCTGGCGATCCAGGCGCTCACGCGCGACCTCGCCGACGTCGAGATCGCTCCCAACGCTCCGGAGTGGGATCGAGAGCACCGCTTCCCGGACGAGCTGATCCCCAAGCTCGCCGAACTCGGGCTCATGGGCGTGTGCGTTCCCGAGGAGTACGGGGGCGCCGGTGCCGACTTTCTCTCCTACATCCTCGTGCTCGAGGAGTTGTCGCGCGGCGATGCGGGCGTCGGAGTGACCGTCGCAGTGCATACGAGCGCAACCACGCTTCCGCTCCTGACGTTCGGCACCGACGGGCAGCGCGAGCGATTCGTTCCACCCCTCGCCCGCGGGGAGCACCTCGGTGCATTCGCGCTCACCGAGCCGGGCTCCGGATCGGACGCCGGCTCGCTTCGCACGTCGGCCGTGCCGGACGGGGACGGGTGGGTCCTGAACGGGTCGAAGCAGTGGATCACGAACGGATCGCGCGCCGGGACGTTCGTGCTCTTCGCGCGCACCGATCCGACCACTGCCGGCGCCCGAGGCGTCTCCTGCTTCGTCCTCGACGCCGAGCACGTCCGCATCACGCGCGAGGAGGAGAAGCTCGGCCTACACTCGTCGACGACGTCCGATCTCGTCGTCGAGGACGCCCGCGTCGATCGCGACCGGCTGCTGCACGAGGAGGGGCGCGGGTTTCGCGTCGCCATGGCCACGCTCGACGGCGGTCGGATCGGGATCGCGGCCCAGGCGATCGGGATCGCGCAGGCCGCGTACGACGTGGCGCGGGCGTACGCGCTCGAGCGCGAGCAATTCGGCCGTCGGATCGGCGACTTCCAGGCGATCCAGTGGAAGCTCGCAGACATGGCCACCGAGATCGACGCGGCGCGTCTCCTCACGTACCGCGCGGCCTGGCTGAAGCAGGAGGGCCGGCCGCACGCGGCCGACGGCGCGAAAGCGAAGCTCTTCGCCTCGGAGATGGCTCGCCGCCAGACGGCGGAGGCGATTCAGATCCTGGGCGGCTACGGCTACACGCGCGAGTTCCCCGTCGAGCGTTACTACCGCGACGCGAAGATCACGGAGATCTACGAGGGCACGAGCGAGATCCAGCGCCTCGTCATCGCGCGCTCGATTCTCGGGCGCCAGATGCGCGAGGACCCGGCCGTGACCGAGGCGCGGTCGTAGGGCCGACCGTGCCGCGCGACCGCGACGAGCCCGTCCGGCTCACGAAGATCTACACGCGCGGCGGAGACGCCGGGGAGACGTCGCTCGGTGACGGCTCTCGCGTCTCGAAGCTCGACGAACGGATCGCTGCTGCCGGCACGGTCGACGAGCTCAACGCGGCGATCGGCGTCGTCCTCGCGGGGGGCAGCCCGCCGCAGATCCGGGAGGTGCTGCTGCGTGTCCAGAACGAGCTCTTCGATCTGGGGGCCGATCTCGCCGTTCCCATCGCGCACGAAGACCGCCTCCGCGTGACGCAGGAGCAGGTCGATCGGCTCGAGGAGGAGTGCGACCGCTTCAACATCGACCTTCCCGAACTGCGGAGCTTCGTTCTGCCCGGCGGAAGCGAGCCTGCCGCGCGGCTCCACGTCGCGCGGACCGTGTGTCGACGCGCCGAGCGTGAGGCGCTCGCAGTCGCCGGCGCTCACGACGTGAACCCGCTCACGCTCGTCTACCTGAACCGCCTCTCCGACCTCCTGTTCATCCTGGCCCGCGCGGCGAACGCGGCCGACGGCCACGAGGAACCGCTCTGGAGGCCTGGGAGCTCCTCCTAGCGTTCGGCGCCGCATTCGTCGCCGGATACCTGGGCTCGATGCTCGGGCTCGTCCTCGGGACGCTGCGGCTGCCGTTCATCGTCCTCGCGACGGGAAACCCGCTCTCTGCCGCGGGAACCAACATCGCGATCTCCGCGGCCGCCGCAGGTGCGGGCGGCCTTCGCCATGCACGCGAGGGGAGGGTCGACTGGCGCGTCGTCGCTTGGATCGCGTTCCCTTCGGTGGTCGGCGCGATCGCGGGAGCGCTCCTCGCCGACGACGTCTCGGAGTCGCTCCTCTACGCACTCATCGCCGCGGTGCTCGTGTGGAGCGGCATCGACCTCGCCCTCAGACCGATCTCCTCGCGCCCCCAGCTGAGTCTCCGCCTCGGTCGCGGCGTCGGCCTCTCGTTCTTCATCGGAGTGCTCGGAGGGGCGGTCGGTGTCATTCTGGGGACGCTTCGCATGCCTGCGCTCATCCGCTCCGTCGGCATGGACGTGCGCCGCGCTGCGGGCACGAACCTCGTCGTGGGCTTCCTGCTCGGCGTCGCCGGGTTCGCCACGCACGCGCTCGAGACCGGCATCGACTGGTGGATCCTCGGCGCCGGGCTCGCCGGGGCGATCCCGGGAGGCTGGTTCGGGGCGCGGGCCACGGGGCGTTACTCGGACAACACGCTTCGGCTGGCGCTCGGCGTCGTTCTCGTCGTCGTGGGGATCGCGTTCGCGATCCAGGCCGTCCTCGGCTGGCTCTGAGACTCGCTCAGGCGACCGCAGGCCAGCGGGCGCCGAGCCACTCGACGAGCTCGTCGGCGGTCCGTGGGCTCGCGACGTAGAAGCCCTGTGCGTAGTCGCAGCCCCAGTCGGCCAGCACGCTCCAGGCGTTTCGGGTCTCGACGCCCTCGGCGACGACCTTGAGCCCGAGGGCATGCCCGATCTCGATGATGCCCCGCACGAGCGCAGCGTCCACGGAGTTCTTTCCGAGCCCGTGGACGAACCCGACGTCGATCTTGAGCTCGTCGAGCGGGAGGACGCGGAGCGCGGCGAACGAAGCGGCGCGGCCCGCGTCGTCGAGCGAGAGCCGCACTCCGAGCGTGCTGAACCGCCCGAGAACTTCCTCGTCGATGTGCCCGCCTGCGCCAGGCCCGGCCGGCACGACCTCGAGGGTCACCCTCTGCGTCGTCAGGTCGTACGAGCCGAGCATGGAGGCGAGCCCGTCCCCGAACTGCGGGTCGTCGAGGAGCCGGTAGGGGATGTTGATCGAGACACCGAGTTGGTGGCCGGCCTTCGCCCAGAGCTGCGCCGAATCCAGCGCGTCCGCGATGACGAGGAAGGTGAGCTCACGGACGAGGGGCGTTCGCTCGACGTGCGGCACGAACTCGGCCGGCGGTACGAGCCCTCCGTCGGGAAGCACGCGGCGAATGAGCGCTTCGGCCGAATGCGGCGTGCCCGTCGCGAGATCGATGATCGGCTGGTAGACGACGAGGAGCTCGTTCCGCTCGAGCGCGGTCTCGACGTCGCGAACGACGCCCGCGTCCACTCCGCGGCGCAGGATCACGTTCTCGTCGCTCGTGTCGCGCTTGGTGGCGTACATCTGCCCGTCGGCGCGAGCCAGCAGCTCCTCGGCGGTGTGGCCGTCGTCGGGGAACACCGACCAGCCGATGCTCCCGTCGATCTCGACCATCGCGCCATCCACCTTGAACGGCCTCCGCAACGCGTGCTGGAGGCGGCCCACGAGTGCCCGGGCGCGATCGTCGTCGCTCGTTCCCATCGAGAGCACGACGAACTCGTCGCCACCCACGCGTGCGACCGTGTCGGCTGCGCGAACGACTCCCTCGAAGCGGCGGGCCAGTGTCTTCAGGACGAGGTCGCCCGCACGGTGTCCGCGCACGTCGTTGACGTCCTTGAAGCCGTCGAGGTCGATCGCAATGAGAGTGAAGGGCTCGCCGGAACGGCTCGAGCGACGGAAAGCCTGCTCGATGCGGTCGTCGAGTAGCGCACGGTTCGGCAGGCCCGTGAGAGGGTCGCGGAGCGCTTCGGAGTTCGCGATGTCGACGCGAAGGTTGAGGAAGACGCCGACCGCGGCGGCGATGAAGGCGCAGATGACGAGCGCGGCGACGATGTAGTCGGGCGTCTCGCGGAGCACTGCAGTCGCGAAGCTCGCGACGAGCACGAGCGTCGCCAGGCACAACGCCCAGACGAAAGTGCTTCGAAGTTGCCGCCGCCTTGTTCGAGTTGCCACGAGCCGCCGTTCTGCCCCGCGAGGGGCCTCCGCAGTTACTTTCACAGTAGTCCTGACCGACGGCGCGTCCAACCCTAGATCGAGGGACGGTTTGCCCTGGACGAGTGATCGGGAAACGGCAGAGGCAAGCCGTTCGGGAGGAAGCCGTCCCTCATCGCTGAATCGGGTGACGTGGACGTCGCCGCCGGTCTCGTCGGGCTACTCGCAGGACTGGTCGTGAGCCCGCTCGCGGACCGCCTGGCGACGAACGCGCCGCTGCACGATCCACTGCTCAAGTCGGTCCCGCGCTCGCAGCGCCTTTGGCTGGTCGCGCTGGGGACAGCGCTCCTCGGGGGCGCGTCCGGGCTCGTCTTCGGCTTCACGCTCGAGGCTGCCGCAGCCGCGCTCTTCTGCTGGGTGCTCGTCGTCGTCACACGGACAGACTTCGAGACGAGGCTGATCCCCGACAAGGTCATCCTCCCGGCCGCCGTGGTCGTCCTCGCTCTGCGGACGATCGACGATCCGAGCGTCGAGTGGATCCTCAGCGCACTCGGGGCCGGCCTCGTTCTCTTCGTCATCGTCCTCATCTATCCGCGCGGGCTCGGGATGGGCGACGTGAAGCTGTCTGCCTTCCTCGGCGCCGGGCTCGGGATCAACGTCGTCGTCGCGATGTTCGTCGGGTTCTTCGTCGCCTTCGTGCCGGCAGCTGTGCTGTTCGTGCGACATGGACGCGACGCACGGAAGGAATCGATCCCCCTCGGCCCGTTCCTTGCGCTTGGCGGCGTGGTCGCGCTCTTCTTCGGGGACGCGATTCTCGACTGGTACCGGGAGCTCGGCAGCTCCCAGTAGACGCGCGAGACCTCCAGCACACCGACCGAACGGCCGATATTCGCTGCATGGAGCACGCCTCCGCGGCGACACGTGTCGTTCGACCGATCGATCTGGCGCTCCTTGCCGCTGCGGCGAGGACGGCCGTCGGCGCGATCCGCGACGACGACGAGCCCGCGCGTGCGATCGAGGCCGCCGTGGACAGCTTCTACGACGCCGTCGCGGGAGCGATGGCGTCGGTGTTCGTCCTCGAGCATGGACGTCTCTGGCTCGTCGCGCAGCGCGGGTACGCCGTCGTCCCCGACGGCATCACCGTGGAGAGCGGGATCACCGGTCGCGCGATCCGACTCGGACATCCGCAGCTCGCCCCCGATGTCTCGTCCGACCCGGATTACGTCGCCGCACTGCCCGGAGTCGTCTCAGAACTGGCCGTCCCGCTGCGCAGCGAACGCCTCAACGTCGGCGTCCTGAACGTCGAGGCCGAGCGGGCGCTTCCCGACGGCGCCGCGGACGCACTGCGTCCGCTCGCGCGTGCGCTCGCCCCGCTCGCGGAGGCGTTACGTGCGAGTCGGACCCTCGATCTCGCGGCGCTCGCGCGCCTGTTCGTCCATCTCGGCAGCCTGCGAGATCCGCAGGACATCGCGGAGCTCGGCGCTGCATCGCTCCCGAAGGTGCTGCCGGTCGAGACGAGCCAGCTCGTCGTCTGGGACGAGCTCGGTGCTGCTCGTGAGCTCGCTGTCTGGCAGGCGGAGGGAGCGATCCAGTCTCCGCTCTCCGAGCGCGAGCTCGAGTCCGCGCGCACGCAGACCGACCCCAGCGTCGTCTGCCATGTCGTCGAGCTCGACGGTGTCGGCCGGCGCGATCGCACGCGATCGGTGGTGTGGTTGCCGCTCCGGGCCAACGCGGGGGACATCGGCGCGCTCGTCGGCATAAGCCATGGGGCGGAGCGCGTGGATCCGGCCGTGCTGGACACGGCGGCGGTGCTGGCGGCGCACGTCGCCGCCTCTCTCGATGCGGCCTTCTCCCTCCAGCGCGAGCGCCTGAGCGCAGCCACGGACCCGCTCACCCGCGTCCTCAACCGGCGCGGGTTCGAGGAGCGACTCGAGCTCGCCCTTCTGCATGCACAGGAGCGCAGACAGCCTCTGAGTCTCCTCGTCATCGACTGCGACGACTTCAAGGAGATCAATGACCGCGCGGGCCACGAGTTCGGAGACGCGCTGCTGCGCGAGGTCGCGGACGTCCTCGTACGTGCGCTCCCCGAAGGGGCGGAGGCGGCCCGAATCGGCGGCGACGAGTTCGTGGTCATGCTCCCCGGTGCAGGTGTCGATGCCGCCGAGGCGCTCGGTGGTCAGATCCGGACGCGCTTGGCGGAGGGCCTGACCGATGCCGGATTTCCGCTGCGGATCTCGGCCGGTATCTCCACGTACCCGTTCGACGGCGCGAAGCCGACGTCTCTGCTCCGCGCAGGCGACCAGGCGCTTTATGCCGCGAAGTCGTCGGGCAAGGACCGCGTCGCCTCGTTCCGGGAGTTGACGGGGCAGGCGCCCGCCCTCCCTTCGGCAGGTGCGACCGCCGCGCTCGACATCGGCCGCCGCGGACGCAACGACGGAGCGGGTGCCGTCCTCGCCGACGCGATGGCTGCCGCCACCGCCATCGAGAACGAACAGACCGTCGAAGGCGTCTGTGCCCGTCTCTGCAAGGCGCTCGTCTTCGTCGTCGGCGCAACCGCGTGCTCGGCCTCACGGGTCGTCGGCGACTACATCGTCGACGCATGCGAGCACGCGCTACGTGAGGTGTCGCTCGGGGACGAGGCCGTCTACCGGATAGCGGACTTCCCGCTGACCGCCGACGTGCTCCGCACGGGCGAGCCACGGGCCGTGTCGTTCTCCGAGGGCGACGTCGATCCGGCCGAGGCGTTCATCCTCCGCGACCTCAGCATGAACGCACTCCTCATGCTCCCGATTCGGGTCGACGGCCTGAGCTGGGGCCTCATCGAGCTCTACGAAATGCGGCTCCGTCGCTTCGGCCCGGACGACATCGCCGTCGCGCAGTTCCTCGTCGCTCAGGCTGAACGCCGGCTCAAGACCGTCGAGAGCGTCGAGAGCGGGAGACCGCGTCCGCCGGTCTACGAGCTGCCGTCCGAGGACGACAAGCCGCCGTCATCGCGCCCGCGGACGAGGTAGGCGCAACGGCGGTCGTCGCCCGGAAGGGGTGACCGGCCGATGCGGGCGACGATGTACTCGACCCCCTCGACGTCGAACGCGTATCCCCGGGTGAGCTCGACCGGCTCGATGTCCACCAGACGGTAGCGCTCTCCGGGGAGGAAGACGAGCTCGACGTCCACTGCAGGGGCGTCCACGGCTGCGGCGGCCTCTCGTTGCTCCACCGTCGCCTCGCGCTGCTCGACGTCGCTCTCTCGAGCCTCGAGCGCCCGCTCACGCCGCTCGACGGCCGCGCGCTTCAGCTCGACCGCACCGAGCTCCTGTCGCCGACGTGCGAGATCCTCCTCCGCGGCCGTCAGCGCCGCCTCACGCTCCGTCAGCCCGGCAAGGAAGTCCGTCAGTTCCGCCTCGCGCGCCTCCAGGTCGGAGGTCCCGAGCCGGAGCATGCGCTCGACCGAGGCGCGAGAGTCGCGCAGAAGCTCCTCACGGCGTTCGAGCTCCTCGATCGACTCTCGGAGTCGTGCGGCATGCTCCTCGAGCTCGCTGCGTCGCTGCGCGAGCAGCTCCTCGAGCCGTTGCTCCGCGCTCGGACCCTGGCTGAGAACGCGGCGAACGAGCCCGCCCCGGCGGGCATCGTCGCTGTCGTGTTGATCGGGGCTCGTCATCCCCGCCGGTCCCGGTGCCGCAGTGCCGGCGGATCGACCCTAAGCCGTCGAGTTCGGAGCGATCCGCCGGCCCGTCGCGACTTCGCCGACCCCAGGACGTCTCCTGCCGTCACTCGGCTGAGGAGGGTAAAGCCCGAGCCCCTCGAAGCCGATATCCCTCGTATGGATACGCAGGGCGCAAGACTTCTCGCAGCACGGATCCGCAGCGGCGTCTCTGTCGGTGCGAGGATCGAGCTCGCCGAGGCCCCGCGTGACGACTCCAGGCTCGCCGTCGGTGATCGCGGTGTCGTCGACCAGATCAGCGACGAGGGCCGTGTCGTGGTGACCTGGGATCGCGGGTTCGCGACAGAGATCGATCCGGGCTCGACGCGGATTCTCACACTCGCAGCCTAAGCTGCGAGTCGGTCATGAGGGGCCGACTCGCCCCTCGCGGAGCCCGAAATCGGCGGTGACGACGATCGTCTTGGTGTCGCCGAACTCCCGGGGTGCGTCTGCCGTGTAGAGCGCGCCGATGCCGGCGTCGCGCCAGGTGGGGGAGAGGATGATCGCGCGATGGGGCGGCGATTCGAGCCAGGCCTCGACGACCGCCGCCGGGTCCGCCGTTGCGCCCGGACTCGCGAGGAGCGCCTCGCCCACCGACCACAGCCGCCAGCCGCGGTTCGTGTAGTGCCTCCGAATGCGCTCGTTGAACGCGGTCCCGTCGGCCGACTCGTGCCCGAAGAAGCCGAGCTGGAGCATCGACTGTGAATGGCCACGGGCCGCGGAGCGGAGGCTCGGAGACATCCTGAGGGGCTTCAGTCCGGCTTCGGTCCTCACCTGGTTCAGCGCCTTCACGACGGCCGCCTCGAGGGAGGCGCGGCGCTCGACCCTCGCAGAGCTGCGAGGCGCGGCTGTCGGCGCCGCCACGAGGACGGCCATGAGCGCAGCTGCCAGTGCGGCGAGAGATCGCATGCCTGCACACGAGATCGGCCGTTCGGGCGCTGCATTCTTCCCCCAAACGGGGGTGGAATACGCACGTCGAGGGAGGCCGCGGCGGTCGGGGCGCTACGGCTTCTTGCCGCCGGCGTTGTCGTTCGCCGGCTTGCTGCTCGACCCTGGCGTGGAGCTCTCGGCGCTGGGCGCCTGCTGATCGTTCCGGCGATCCGCGTTGCCTCCGCCCGTGCCGGTCGACGTCGTGGTCGGCTTGCTCGACGAGTTCGGCTTCGTCGTCGTGCTCGACGAGTTGCCCTGAGACGTCGTCGGCTTCGTCGTGTTCGAGCGCTTCGTTCCAGCCACGCGCGTGCCGTTGTTGGAGTTCACGGGCTTCGTCGGGTGCGTGGGTTTCGTGGGGTGGGTCTTCGTCACGTTCGACTTCCCCTTTGGCGAGCCGTGCTCCGATCCCGACGCGCCCTTCTTGACCTGACCCGGGGCCGTTGGCTTTCCGCGCGCGACACCGTTTCCGGGCACGCTCACGCCCCGTGGCGCGACCTGTCCGAGACGCTGGCCGGGTTTCGTCGCAGCCGGAGTCTTGGGCGTGTGGTCCTTCCCGACCTGCGAGGCGCCTGTGACGGCGGCCCCTCCGGCAACGGTCACCGCGGCGACGGCCGCGGCTGCCTTGAGCGCGACGCCGCCCGCGAAGAGTCCGCCACCGGTTGCCGATGCCGCTCCGGCTCCCGTCCCGACGCCCGCGGCGACAGTGCCTGCACCTGCACCGGCCACGATCGGTACGGTCGCGGCGCTCGCGGTGCCGGCGCCCTCGAGTCCCTTGAAGATCGACAGCGAGAGCGGGATCGGGATGAGCAT
Organism: Gaiellaceae bacterium; assembly: GCA_035758735.1. Taxonomy (GTDB): domain Bacteria; phylum Actinomycetota; class Thermoleophilia; order Gaiellales; family Gaiellaceae; genus GMQP-bins7. Next base: position 4,862 of record DASTWH010000387.1, on the reverse strand, counting down.
GAGGCCGCGCAGCGCGGTGCGATTGCGCTGCTGGAGGCGAGCGAAATACGCGCAATCCGGGCACTCGTTGAGGTGGTCGCGCAGCCTGCGCCGCTCCTTTCGGCCGAGCCGGTCGTCGACGGACTTCGAGACGGCGAGCTGGGCCTCGGTGCACGTGAGCTGGTGCTCGAGCTCTTCCGCGAGGGAGCGTCGAGCGCGGAAGAGCAGCGTCTCGAGGGCGCTCGTCGTGACACCGATGATCTCCGCGATCTCCGCGTACGAACGGCCCTCGAACTCACGCAGGATGATCGCCTGTCGCTGCTGCGGCGGGATCTTGGAGAGCGCAGTGAGAACCTCACCGACGCTCGGCCCGTCATCGTCGGCCTCGTGCCCGGCGATTCTGTCGTCGAGCTCGACGAGTCGCGGCCGGGCCTGATCCTGTCGGAACCGTTGCTTGATCGCGTTGCTCGCGATCGTCAGGAGCCAGTTCGCTGGTTTCCGCGGCCGAACACCTTGCTCGAGCGAGCGGTACGCGTTCAGGAAGGTCGTCTGCGTGATGTCTTCGGCATCGGCGTGGTTGCCGAGCACGGCGTACGCGTAGCGGTAGACCTCCGCTCCGTGCCGCCGGTAGAGGTCGTCGACCTCGCGCGAGGCGAGGTGGCCGGATTCGGTAACGGCCATCTAGATCTACCGTCGTCGCGCGGCACGACGGTCGCAACCCACCCCACGAATTCTTAACATTCGAATCCGCAAGATCGCACGCAACCGCGCGTCTCTCTGGTGCGCGGCCAAACGGACCCGGAGACCCGAGACAGACATGAAGCGGCCACTCATCGTCGTCATTGCATTCCTCAGCATTGCTGTCTCGGCGGCCATCGCCGCCCCGCCGGCGGACAAGGGCAAGCCCGACAGCCCCGGTCAGAGCGCGAACGCCCCCGGCCAGTCTGCGGACAAGAACGCGGCCAAGAAGAAGTGCAAGGCGGAGCGGGCTGCCGATCGTGCCGCCTACAGGGCGAAGTACGGCAGCAACGGACTGGGCAAGTGCATTGCCGGCAAGAAGCAGCACTCGGAGGACGACGAGGCCACCGAGGCCGAGGAGAACGCCGCGAAGGAGTGCAAGGCGGAACGCGCCGACATCGGCGTGGAGGCCTTCAAGGACAAGTACGGCACGAACGCCAACAAGGCCAATGCGTTCGGCAAGTGCGTCTCGAAGCTTTCGAAGGAGAAGCACTCCACGTCGTGAGCTGAGCTCAGAGATCCGCAACGGGGGCGGCGGCACCGGTTGCGGCGGTAGGGGGAAGAGACGAAGGAGGTCGATAGACCTCCTTCGTCGTTACGAGAGGACGCTGCATGTGTCCGGACCGGACTCGGGATGCGCGCCTATCCTTGGATGATGCTCGAGCGATTCGTGGGCGGGATCGATCCGGCAGTTCTGACTCGACCGCTCGCATGCTGCGCTGCGACCGGAGTCGTGATCGCCCTCGGCGCTACGGTCGTCGGGTCGGGGAGATCCGCGGTCGTCGATCTGGCAGCTCCGTCACCTGGGGGTGTGTTCGTCGTGACGTATGCGCCGCAACGCGTCACGAGCGGGGATTCGCGGGTGCGTGTGGGCTTCACGACCACGGGTCGCGCACAACCCGGGTGGGAGTACTACGTCTACTTGCGGGTCGAGGGTCGGAAGCCCAAAGGCAAGAAGAAAGCCCGCTGTGCGTGGCGGGCCGCCTCATGGATCCCGAGCATGGTCAACCGCGTACGGCACATCAGCGGCACGTCGGGTGGGAGTTACACGGTCTGGCTTCGCGCGGCGAGGACTCTCGGCGGCCATTTCTGTGCTGGCCACGCGGTTCTCGAGGTCGGAACGGCTCCGATCGGCCACCAGGGCGACAGGCGGCGCCTGCTGCGCCAAGTCACGCTGCGGATCGTTCCTGGGCGCTAGCTCCGCCGACGGTCGCGGCTCCAGCCCGATCGCTCAGGCTTGCTGAAGTGGCTCCCAGCGCGGGAGCGTGATCTTCAGCGTCGTCGGCCCGCCCGGCTGGCTCTGCAGCTCGAAGGTGCCGCCGACCATGCGGACGCGCTCGCCGATGCCGACGAGACCGAGGCGGCCCCGCTGCGCGGCCTTGGCAAGCGCGCGCTCGACTTCGAACCCCATTCCGTCGTCCACGATCTGGAGCTCGATGGCGCTTCGCCGGGCGCGCACACGGACGGTGACGTGGGTGGCGCTCGCGTGCTCGCGCACGTTCGCCAACGCCTCCTGGATCGCGCGGAAGACCGTGATTCGCTGGGCGGACGAGAGGGAATCCGGGTCGCCCCGAATCTCCAGCTCGGCGCGGACGCCCGCGCGCTCGGCGAAGCCGTCGACCTCGCGATGAAGGATCTCCCCCAGGGGCCGTGAGATGACGCTCTTCGTCTCGAGGGAGTGCGCGATTTCGCGCAGCTCCCGGTCGAGCTCCACGAGCCGGGCAGAGAGGTCGTCGAAGCGGCCGTGCGCCTGCTCGCGGTAGTCCTCGAGGATGAAGGGATACACCTGCTTCTGCAGGAGCTGCACGTCCGCGGCCAGTGCGAGTACGTCCTGAATGGGGCCGTCATGCAGGTCGAAGCCGAGACGCATCAGGCGACGCTCGGCCGATCCGACGAGCGTGCGCTCGCGACTTGCGGAGTGCTCGAGCAGGCGCTCGCGCTCGATCAACGGGCTCAGGGCCGCGGCGCACTCGCTGACGTACGCGTCGGCGACGTTCTGGTCGACCGATCCGAGGCGCCCTACGACAGCGGCGTATGCCTCGCCGAACCGAAGCACGGGAGCCGCGCGCAGCTGCGATCCGCCGAGCAGCGAGAGCCGAGAGCGTCCACGGAGGGTCGCCTTCGCCTCGGCGCGCACCCGCCGGCTGGGACGTACGTCGCCACCCATCGAGACGATGCAGTCGAGTCCGGTCGTGGTTCGCGTCCACAGCGTGACGTCGCTCAAGACGTCGAGACCGAGGAGGAGGCCGAGCTGCAGCTCGATCGCGACGAGCGGGGGAAGCTCGAGCAGGCGCGGGCTCCCGACCACCTCTCGGAAGAGGACGTAACGAGCCGCCGAGAGAGGCAGTGCGAGGGCCTCGGCAATGGCGGCGCTGGCCCCGCGGACGTCCGCCTCATCGAGTTCGAGAGCTGCTCCCAACTCGACGATCGCAGTGGCGGCGTACCAGACGGACGAGAGGCCGTCCCCGACCTCGTCGTCGGCATAGCCCGCGTGGACGCGTCGAGCGTCCGTCAGGACGGACTCGAGGACGGGCCGAATGTCCTCCGTACACCCCTCGAGGAAGTACGCGTGGAGCCGCGCCAGACGCGCGTCCGGGCCGCGATACGCGGTGCGCTCCGTCGTGGAAGGCGCCGAACGTGGGAGAGGTTGTGGTCCTCCCGAGCCGATGTGGCTGCCTGCCTCCGTCATCCCTCGCTAGCGCCTCATCTTCGCGGTTTCCAGCACGAATGCAACTCTCCTGCCCATCTCTCGGCAGCCGCTCTCCTGTCGACCCACTATCTATGCGCCGGCGGCGCCGCTCCCGCGAGTCGTTCCGAGAGCAGCCGCTCGACGTCCTCGAGAAGCTCCTCCGTCTCGTTCCAGCGATCGAAGACCCGCACGCCGGACGGGCTCTTGCCGCCGGTATCCGCGGCGATGATGATCGGCACGTCCGGGCGCTGCGCCCGTGTCGCGTTCGCGGTGCGAAAAGCGTCCGCGATCGCGTCGGCACCGTCGAGGACGGCGATGTCCGGACTCTGGTCGAGCACGGCCTCAGGAAGCCGCTCGGGGGAGGTCAGCTCCTCGACCTCGAACTCTCGACCACCGAGCAGGAAGCGGGCGAGTCGGAGGAAGCGCGGATCACTGCTCGCGACGAGGACGCGTGCGCGAGGCTCGTCATCTTCGCTGTCGAACGTCCCGGCGCCCCGATCGGCACGTGCGTCCGCTGCGCTACGGGATGCCCACGCGACCCGGTCCCCGACCTCGAGCCCGCGGCGATGACACTCACCCGCCGGCAGCTCGACGACCTCGCGTGCGCCACGACACGACACCGTCCGCCACGGTCCGACCTCGTGCTCGATCTTGATCACGACCTGGTCGGCGTCGAGGAAGACCGCGTCGATCGGGAAGCGCATGAAGGCTGTGTGGATGCTCCAGCCTGGTCTGAGCACCATTCCTTCACCCTGTCTGAGATATTTGCGACCGAGGAGCCCGCGCATCCGCCGATGTGCACGGTCGGCGACGACCACTCGTTCGCAGACGATCCGGCCGTCCTCCCGGCGGAGCGTCAGTGTGGCCATGCGGACCCTCCTAGCTGAACGCGTCGGCGATGCTGATGACCATCGGCGTCAAGATGACGATGAACAGCGCAGGGAAGATGAAGAAGATCAGCGGGAAGAGCATCTTGATCGGCATCTTCTGCGCGCGCTCCTCGGCCATCGCCCTACGGCGCTTCCGCATCTCGACCGAGAGGTTGCGCATCGTCGTGCCGATCGAGACGCCGAGGCGCTCGCCCTGCGTGATCGAACGGACGAACATGCGCATGTTCGCTGCGTCGGCCCGGCGGCCGAGGCTCTCGATCGCCTGACCGACGGAAAGGCCCATCCGCTGTTCCTGCAACGTGAGTCGAAGTTCCTGGCCGAGCGGGTCGGACATGCTCTCGGAGGCGACCCGCATCGACGCAAGGATTCCGAGGCCGGCCTCGATGGTCACCACGAGAAGGTCGATCATGTCCGGCATCTGCTTGTCGATCAACTCCATACGCTTGCGCCGCTTGAGCTCGACGTAGTACACCGGCGCGAACCAGCCGCCGACACCGGTCGCCACCGCGAGCACGACCGCGAAGATGATCGAGCCACCCATCGCCGGGATGAGCCACAGGATGACG
>DASTWH010000172.1:0-3917 GCA_035758735.1 Gaiellaceae bacterium | reverse complement strand
GCAGCCGGCCCGCGACCGCTGGAACCACGACCCCGCGGACGCAGTTGAGGGCATCGGCTGGTTCGGCGAGCGTGCCGCAGGTCTGCGCGTGCTCGGTCGTCATCCGCGTCCGGGACATCGAGAGCGACGCCCCTGCGACGCATCCGCCACGCTGCATCCCGGACAGGTGCGCGCACAGGCGTGTGATGTCCTGAGGGTCGTAGACGCGAATCTCGGGCATACGCTCCCAGAAGAACCGGTACCAGCACGGGCGAACGAAGGTCGTGCTGCCACAGACGGACTGAGGTCTCGTGTCCGCGTCCGGCTGCTGCGTCGTTCCGTCGCCTCCGCCGAGCGAGATCCAGTAGTCGTGAAACGCGCCTTGTGCGCAGTCCGCGGCGAATCTCGGGCCGAGCCTGGTGCACCCGAGGACCGACCCGCCGAGCTGGCCGTGATAACCCCGCATCAGTGCATGCCCCGTGCCGTGGATGCATGTGTATTCACGGAATCGCGTCGGCAGTCGCTCGCACGTGGGAACGATCCTGCTGGGCTCGAATATGAGCTGCGCTCCGAGGTACATGACCATGCCCATGCCGAACCCCGCGGAGCATCCAGGATCGTTCGATCGAGGGACGTAGTGATACAACGTCTCGAGCGTGACGCCGTGGCGCCGCGCCCACTTTCGTCCGACGACATGCATCAACGAATGGCAGGCACCCTCCAGGTATCCGCCCGTCCGATGCACCTTTCGGTCGATCCTGGGGAGTTCGCGCGAAGGATCGCCGGCCCGCTCGACGATCGCGAGGAGTCGCCTGACGTAGCAGTTGACTCGGCTCTGGTTCTCGAATCGGAGACAGTCCGTGAGGAAGCCGATCTTCACAGGTATCGGTGCGTCCGGGGTTGGTGTGACGCCCGCGCCGGCCTTGCCCACCAGCAAGGCAGCCGAGATGGCGAGCACGACGCCGGTGAGGGTGGTCCATCGCACTCCTCTATGGTGAGACGGCCGTCCGTCCCATGGGTTAGAACTCACGCGCGACCGACGCTCGTCTCGCGCTCGTCGCTCAGTGCCGTGCCAGCAGCTCGACCTGTATGCCCGCGCTCCGCAACTCTCCGAAGATACGGTTGAGCACAACCCACTGCTTGAAGCTCACGCTGTTCAGTCCTTGCAGAGCCGGCGCGAACGAGGGGTCGCGAAGCGTCTCCGCCGTTCCGGCCAGCTCGGCCTCAAAGGCCTGAAGCGTTCTGACGAGCCGGTCATTCTGCTTCGTGAGCTCGCTTGGGGCGTGGAGGTCGGCCAGCTCTTCCCCTCCGGCGCCAACCGTCACCGATGCCTCCTCGATCCGGTTCGCAAGCTCTTCCGGAGACTGCGACTTCCCTATCCGCGCGAGGGCGAAGTCGATGCGGTCTCGCACGCGGATCACCGACTCCTGGTACGTCGCACGAGAACTGGGTCGATGGTCTTTCGCGACAGCCTGACCGAGCACGACGGCGCCCACGAGTGCGGCGACCGCGACTGCGATCACGGCGCCGATGGTCGACCACGTCCACCGCATCGCACGAGGATAGCCAGCGCATCGTTGTCCAGTCGCTGCTCGATTTCGAGGAATCTGTTAACGCGTGCGACCGACGCGGCGCCCGCTCTTCGATAGACTCGTTGCCCGTCGGCCGGCCGCTGGGACGCCGAGGCAACCTCTGAGGAGAACCATGTCCGAGAACGGATCAGACCGCACGAACACGGGCCGGATCATCGAGATCAAGGGCGTCGTCATCGACGCCGTGTTCCCCGACCGGCTCCCCGAGATCTACACGGCCCTCGAGATCGAGGTCGGCGAGGGCGACGCCAGCCGCACGCTCGTCGCGGAGGTGCAGCAGCACCTCGGGGACGACCGCGTGCGCGCCGTCGCCATGGACTCGACCGACGGGCTCTCGCGCGGCGCCGTCTGCGTCGACACCGCCGGACCGATCTCGGTGCCGGTCGGCCCGGCGACTCTCGGCCGGCTCTGGAATGTGATCGGCCAGTCGATCGACGAGCTCGAGCCGATCGCCGAGGACACGGAGCGCTGGTCGATCCACCGTGATCCGCCGGAGTTCCGCGACCTGTCTCCGACGATCGAGACGTTCGAGACGGGCATCAAGGTCATCGATCTCATCGCCCCGTACGTGAAGGGCGGCAAGATCGGCCTCTTCGGCGGCGCCGGCGTCGGCAAGACGGTCCTCATCCAGGAGCTCATCCACAACGTCGCCCAGCAGCACGGGGGTGTCTCGGTCTTCGCCGGTGTCGGTGAGCGCACGCGCGAGGGCAACGACCTCCTGCTCGAGATGACGGAGTCGGGTGTGCTGGACAAGGTCGCGCTCGTCTACGGCCAGATGAACGAGCCGCCGGGAGCGCGGCTCCGCGTCGCCCTCTCCGGTCTGACCATGGCGGAGTACTTCCGCGACGAGGGGGGCCAGGACGTCCTGTTCTTCGTCGACAACATCTTCCGCTTCGTCCAGGCGGGCTCCGAGGTGTCGGCGCTCCTGGGCCGCATGCCGAGCGCCGTCGGCTACCAGCCGACCCTCGCGACGGAGATGGGCCAGCTGCAGGAGCGGATCACCTCTACCCGAACGGGCTCCGTCACGTCGGTGCAGGCGATCTACGTGCCCGCCGACGACCTCACCGATCCGGCGCCCGCGAATACGTTCGCGCACCTGGACTCGACGACCGTGCTCGACCGCGCGATCGTCGAGAAGGGGATCTACCCCGCGGTCGACCCGCTCAAGTCCACGTCACGTGCTCTCCAGCCGGGCGTCGTCTCGGACGAGCACTACGAGGTCGCGACACTCGTGCAGCAGATTCTCCAGCGCTACGCCGACCTGCAGGACATCATCGCGATCCTCGGCATGGACGAGCTCACGGACGAGGACAAGGTCGTCGTCGCCCGCGCACGGCGCATCGAGCGTTTCCTCTCGCAGCCGAACTTCGTGGCAGAGCAGTTCACCGGCACGCCCGGCAAGTACGTCAAGCTCGAGGACACGATCCGCTCGTTCCGCGAGATCATCGACGGCCAGCACGACGAGCTGCCCGAGTCGGCCTTCTACATGGTCGGCACGATCGAGGACGCGGTCGAGAAGGCTCGCGCCGCCGAGGCCGTCGCCGCGTAATGACGACATGAGAGTCGACCACAGTGCGGCCGCGAAGCGGACGCCTTCAGGGATCTTCGCACGATCGGAATTCGCGCTCGCGAATTCCGATCTGGCGCAGAGCTGATGGCCGAGTCGCACCCGAAGTTCGACGTCGCGCTCGTCACTCCCGACGGCGCGGCGTTCGACGGCGAGGCGGAGATGGTCATCGTCCCAGGGGCGGCGGGTGAGATCGGGGTGCTCGCACGTCACGCACCGCTCGTCGCGACGCTGAAGGCCGGGTCGACACGCATCCACCTGAGCCCGAACGAGGTGCTCGAGTTCGCGACGGGCCCCGGCTTCTTCAAGGTGGAGCTCGATCGCGCGCTCGCGCTCGTCGACGACGCGGTGAGCGTGAAGGAGATCGACGATGCTCGCGCCCGCGCGCAGCTCGAGGCTGCCCAGGCTGAGCTCGAGAAGGTCGACGCGGGCGAGTCGACGGCCGGTCGCTGGCAGCTCGAGCAGCGGATCAAGCACGCCGAGAACCAGCTCTCGGTGTCCGGCCGCACGACCGGCTGAGCGGATGCGCGTCGCGGCGCTCGCCGACGTCCACGGCAATGCGCCTGCGCTGGCGGCAGTGCTCGACGAAGTCGAGCGGGACCCCCCGGACATCGTCGTCTTCTGCGGCGATCTGACCTGGGGCGCACTCCCGCGGGAGACGCTCGCTCTCGTCCGCGCGCTCGAGCTTCCGGCGCGGTTCGTGCGTGGGAACGCGGACCGCGCCGTCGGTGCGGATCTCGAGGGGCGTGGCGAGTGGATGGCCTCGGCGCACTCCGCCG
>DASTWH010000253.1:0-10969 GCA_035758735.1 Gaiellaceae bacterium | reverse complement strand
GCTCGCTACTTGCCGACCTTCGTGACGACGGCGAACTCGTACAGCCCCGCATTGCCCTTCAGCTTGTCGAAGCTGATCCACTTGTTCGGGATGATGTCGCCGTTCTTGTCGAAGCGGAACGTGCCCATGATCCCGTTGGTGACCCTCGTCTTGAACATCTCCCTGACGACGGAGGCACGCGTGCCGTTCGACTTGGCGATGGCGGCCAGCATGATCTGTGCCGACTGAGCCTGGTACACGGCGTACGGGGGCATGTTGCCCTTGATCTTGGCGTAGGCCCTGAACTGCGCGATGAACTTCTTGCCCGCCGGGCCGAGCTTCTGCAGCGGCTGGCCGGCGTAGCTGATGACCATGCCCTGAGCAGCGGAACCGGCCTCCAGGGTCGCCGAGTACGGCGTGAAGCCGTCCGGGGCGACGAACTGGGGCTTCGGGCCGACAGCAGCGCGCAGGTCCTTGATGAGCTTCACGCCGTTGTTGCAGACGATCCCGCCCAGGTAGACCGAGTCGGCACCCGAGCTTGCGATCTGCTCGCCGATCGCCTCGTAGCTCGTCGCCTTCGCGTCCCACGGGACGAAGCCTGCGATCTTCAGGCCGAGCTTCTTCGCTCGAGCCTGGAAGGCCTGGGCAACGCCCTTCCCGAACGTCTGGTTGTCGTGGACGATGAAGACGTTCTTGAACTTCTTGAGCTTGAGGTAGTCGGCCGCCGCCGGACCCTGGTAGTCGTCCGACGCCGCGACGCGGGCATAGTTCCTGACGCCCGTCGGGTAGTAGATCTTGGGCTCGCCCGGGCTGTTCCACGGCGCGAAGTGGGTCAGACCCACGTTCGTGTTCGCCGAACTCAGCATCGCGACGGCACCACCGGGCGCGCGGTTCAGGATCGGGACGATCAGCTTCGAGCAGCCCGAGTTGAACGTCCCGAGCACGCCGATCAGCGTCCTGTCCGCCGCGTATGCCCGCGCGTTCGACGAGCACTTGGCCGGATCCCACGCGCCGGTCTGCGCCGTGGAGTCGTCGCACTCCTGGAAGCCGATCGAGTACTTCCCGGCCTTGAACTTGAACTGCTTCTCCAACACGAACCGGACTGCCTGTCCCATCGCCAGGTTCTGGGCCCGCCCGGCGCCCTGCAGCGGCAGGTCGGTGGCGATCAGGTACTGCGGGCTCCCTGAGCCCTTGTAGAACACCGGCCCGCACGAGGACGACGGCAGCACCGACGCCTTGCTCGGAGATTGCGGCCCGGCAAAGGCCACCGCGCCTACCGTCAACCCAACGACGGCCGTGATGGCGCTAATGACCAGAAGCCTTTTACTCACTATTCCCTCCTCGGTTGTTCAATCGACTGAAACCGAGCATGTCGAGACTGCTACGCCTTCGCTCGCGGGCAAGTATTCCTGCTCGCCCGGCAAGGTTCAAGTTGTGCTTGCGGCCTAGGCGGAAAGCTCGGCGAGTGGGAACGACCGGTGGGCGCGGGGCGGAACGAGGAAGTTCTGCCGGTGCGTCGTCGACAGGACGGAGTTGAACCCCTGCCCGCGGCTGCCCGTCTCGAACGTGAGTCGACCGCCGGGGAGGACGCCGTCCATCGCGAGTCGCGTGCGCCTGAAGTCGTCGCTCGTGGGGTTGAAGATGACGAAGTGAAGGCCTGCCGAAGGCGCTTCTGCGTATGCGTCGCGACCCGGCTCCGAGGTCCAGAAGAAGGGGTTGTCGAGCGTGTTGAAGTCCGCTCGCTGAGGGACGGCGGTCCCCTTCGGGTAGCGCGTGCCGTCGGGCCCGACCACGTCCCTGGCAAGGCGTGACGCCGGCTGGACCGAGCCCGAGTGGCCGATCCGGCGGTGGCGCTCGTAGTCGTGCCGCACGTGCCGCTCGTCCTGCACATCCTTCGGGCCCTGCGCGACCGTTTGGGTCTCCGGGGACGCGACGAGGCCGGGCCGGAAGGTCGTGTCCAGCCGCTCCTGGAAGTCGAAGACCTGATACCAGGCCGCCAGATCCTCGAAGAGGTGTGACAGGTGGAGGTGCGTCCCGTGCGCGAAGTACCCACTCGGTCCCAGGTCGGCGTAACCGAGCGTCTCGAGGTTCGCGATCTTCGAGGGCCCGAGACCGGCCTTCTGGGTCGAGGTGAATCCGAGGAACAGCTGAGCCCCGTCCGGAATCAGCTCGGCCCCCTGAATGCCGGCCGCGAGAGCCATCTGCTTCGGCAGCCCCGGCCCACCCTCCGACGCTCCGCCCACGAACCCCTTGCGGATACTCGTGACGCGGAAGAGCGCGTCGTGATCGTCGAAGAGCGTCGCCGCGCCCTCCGCGATGTGGTCGAGCGAGTCGCTTCGGAGCAGGACGGCGAGATCGTTCGTCTCGAGCCGTGTCGAGTCCTGGTCGCTCGGGAACCGGATGGCATCCTCGAGCACGCGCACGGTCTCGCCACGCGCGGCCGTCGCACGAAGGTCGACCGGGAGATACCTCTCCGCCTGCGCCGGAACGTACTCCGAGAAGTACGGCAGGCCCCACGCGACGGTCACTCCCAATCCTGACGGCGTCGCGGCGAACCTCTCGTCGAGCTGCGTCAACGCGGCCTCGAGGTTTTGACGGGCATCGTGGAGCTCGGAGGGGCTCGCTCCCACGCGCAGCTTCGCCGTGACGACCTCGTGATGAAGCGGTGGCACGAGCACCTCGACGCCGTTGTCGCGAACGACGCGAACACCGTCGAGCAGGTGCTGTTCCGGTCGCACCGATCCGCTCGCTGTCCGGGTCGGTGCCTCCGTGAGCTCGTCGACGAGCCTGTAGATGCCGCCGGCCGCCAGCACCGACGCGGCGGCGCCGCCGACGAGCTGCTTGCGGGTGAGTCGCACGCTAGGCGCTTGGCGGGACGAGCACGAGTCGGCGCATCATCCGATCGAGGTGGGAGATGACTTCCTCGACGCCGTAGGGCTCCGCGACGTGCTCGGACAGGGTGTACAGCGTGCCGTTTCGACGCCACGCATACAGGACGTGCCACTGGTCCGCCCCCTGATTGGCGGTGTACACGGTCACGGTGGCCCCGCCGATGCGCTTCGTCCCGCGCTTGTCGCTGAAGCACGGGATCTTCGTCCTCACCGTCTTGCCGGCCACGGTGAGCGTGTCCTCGCACGCGGGGATACGCGTCGTGCCCGGGTACCCCCGGAGATTCACGTGCACCTCGTTCACGATGCCGAGGCTTCTCTCGAACCAGACGAAGCTGACGAGATAGGACCGGTCCGGGTCGACGGAACGGCCGTTGAAGAACCTCCCGCCGAACTGTCCGACGAGTGGGGACGGCAGCCAGGACGGGCAGTAGACAGGCGCGCGGATCTCGTTCGCGAGCTTCTGCCAGCTGACGCGCTGCGAGCGCGCGCAGACGGGCGGGGACTCGACCTCCTCGACGGTCGCCACCGACGACGACTCCTCGTCCGCGCCCCATGCCCACGAGCCGAAGGCAGCACCGACGACGACTGCGATCGCGCCGATCGCGACGACGATTGCGACGGACGCTATCCGCCGCTTCACTGCCCGAGTCTCCTCTCCCGCCATGCGACCGCGTGCCAAGGTAGCACCGTGGTCGAGAGCGAATCGTTGCGACCACGTTGACGGCATGCCGGAGGTGGGGGTCGAACCCACACGTCCCGGAGGACACGGGATTTTGAGTCCCGCGCGTCTGCCAGTTCCGCCACTCCGGCTCGCGCGGATGGTAGCCCCATCCCGACACAGCCCACGACCCGCCCGGCCAGACGGCGCTACGCTCTCGCATCGACGATCGGGAAAAGGAGGAAGTAGATGCCGAAGAGACTGTCCGCAGCACTGAGCCTGCTCGCCCTCGCCCTTGCGCTCGCCGTCTCGGCCTGCGGTGGCAGCGACGACAGCGGCGGCGATCTCTTGAGCGCCATCGAGGACAAGGGCGTGCTGACCGTCTCGACGGACCCGGCGTACCCGCCCCAGTCGGAACTGAACAAGGACACCGAGAAGTACGAGGGCTTCGACATCGACGTCGCGACGGAGATCGCGAAGCGCCTCGGAGTCGAAGTCGCCTGGGAGGCTCCCGCCTGGGACACGATCGTGGCGGGCAACTGGAACGGACGGTGGGACGTCTCGGTGGGCTCGATGACGATCACGCCCGAGCGAGCCGAGGTGCTCTACTTCTCGCCGGCGTACTACTACACGCCGGCGTCGTACGCCGTCCACAAGGACAACACGACGATCACCGACGTCAGCGACCTCGACGGCAAGAAGATCGGCGTCTGCGGAGGCTGTACCTACGACACGTATCTGCAGGGCACCCTCGAGATCGCACAGGATGAGTCGGGCACGCCGGAGGCGATCCCGTCGGACGTGACCGACCCGACTATCAAGACGTACGACACGGATACGACCGCGATCCAGGACCTCGGGCTCGGCGACGGACGGCGTCTGGACGCGGTGATCTCCGCGCTGCCGACGCTCGAGGCTGCAGAAAAGGCGGGATCGCCGATCAAGATCGTCGGCGACCCCCTCTACTACGAGCCGCTCGCGGTCGCAGTCGACCGGAGCTCGGAGCTGGATCCTCAGAGCCTCGTCGACAAGATCTCGGAGATCGTGCGGGAGATGCATGACGACGGCACGCTCTCGGAGCTGTCGCAGAAGTGGTACGGCGCGGATCTCTCGACCGGTCCGTCGTCGTGAGCTGACTGGAGGCGATCCGTGACATCGAGTGACGAGGGCGGCGCGCGGGCCGCGTCGCCTTCGTCACTCGCGCCGCACCACAAGCTCAGCCGCAGGGAGACCCTCGAGCTCTACTCCGCACGCGTTCCGTTCAGGCTCAAGCTCGCCCTCGTCTGGGCAGTGATCCTCGGCTTCCTCGTCGCACTCTTCGCGGCCGCGGGCTTCGACACCGAATGGATGCGCGAGAACGCCGAGTTCATCGCGCGGGGCATCACCTGGACGATCGTGATCGCCGTGCTCTCCATCGCGCTCGCGTGCGTGCTCGCCCTGCTCGGCGCCCTCGGACGGTTGAGCCACAACGCCATCGCCGTCGGCGTCACCGGCTTCTACACCTCGTTCTTCCGGGGGACGCCGCTCATCGTGCAGCTGTTCCTCATCTACCTCGCTCTCCCTCAGATCGGGATCGCGCTCGGCGACCCGTGGGCCGACCTCCTCACGCTCGACGTCCTGACCGCGGGAGTCCTCGCCCTCGGCCTGAACTACGGCGCGTACATGACGGAGATCTTCCGGGCCGGGATCCAGTCGGTCGGTCACGGACAGTCGGAGGCCGCGGAGGCGCTCGGCATGAACTACCTCCAGAAGATGCGACGCGTCGTGCTCCCGCAGGCCTTCCGCGTGATCATCCCACCGAGCGGGAACGAGTTCATCGCGATGATGAAGGACACGGCACTCGTCAGCTTTCTCGGAACGAGCATCGACCAGATGGAGATCTTCCGCCGCGCACAGCTGGTCGGGAAGGCGGACTTCCGCAACCTCGAGGCGCTGCTCGTCGCAGCGCTCATCTACTGGGGATTGACGACCGTCTTCCAGTTCTTCCAGGTCCGGCTCGAGCGACGCCTCGGGCGGGCATACGTCCGTGGAACGACGGGGTCCCGCATGTTGGGCGGCGTGCGGTGAGCGCGGACTCCTCCGCCGAGGCGGCGGTGCGCGTCGAGGGCCTGTGGAAGTGGTTCGGCCCTCACGAGGTGCTGCGCGGCATCGACCTCGAGGTTGCGAACGGGGAGGTCGTCGTCGTCTTCGGCAGGTCCGGCTCGGGAAAGAGCACGCTGCTGCGCTGCATCAACTTCCTCGAGGAGCCGAGCGAAGGGACGATCGAGGTCGCCGGGATCACCGTCCAAGGTGGTGGCCATCGGACACGCGCGAAACGGGAGCGGATTCGCCAGCTCCGCATCCGGACGGGAATGGTGTTTCAGGACTTCAACCTGTTTCCACACCGAACGGCGCTCGACAACGTGATGGAGGGGCCGGTCACGATCCTGGGACGACCTCGACGTGACGCGGAGCGGACAGCACGCGAGCTGCTCGAGGTCGTGGGGCTCGCGGACAAGGCGAACCAGTTCCCGATACAGCTCTCGGGCGGCCAACAGCAACGCGTCGCGATCGCGAGAGCGCTCGCGATGAATCCGAGGGTGATGCTCTTCGACGAGCCGACGTCGGCGCTCGACCCCGAGCTCATCGGCGAGGTGCTGGCGGTCATGCGCCGTCTCGCGAACGAGCTCCACATGACGATGCTCGTCGTCACGCACGAGATGGGCTTCGCGCGCGAGGTGGCATCGAGGATGGCGTTCGTGCACGAAGGGCAGATCATCGAGGAGGGACCGCCCGAGCAGGTCATCGGCGATCCGCAGCGACCCGAGACACGTCGCTTTCTCGACGCCGTCCTCTAGGTCGCGGCTAGCCGAAGAACGCGCGAGCGACCTCGTACCACTCCGGCGGCACGGTCTTGAGCTCCCGCGTCGCCTCCTCGAGAGCGACGTCACCGATCGTGTCGCCCTGGAGAGCGGCCATCCGGCCGAAGCGCCGCTCGTGGACGAGGTCCGCGGCACGGAGCCCGAACCGCGTCGCGAGCACGCGGTCCCGCGGCGTCGGCGTGCCGCCGCGCTGGACGTGCCCGAGGACACTGACCCGGGTCTCGAATCCCGTCCGCGCTTCGATCTCGCGCGCGAGCGCGTCCCCGACTCCTCCGAGGACGACGTGGCCGAACTGGTCGGTCGTACGCGCCTCCCCGGCCACGAGTCGTTGCTCGCCCGATGCGTACTTGAGCTCGTAGCCCTCGCTCACCACGACGATGGAGAAGTCCTTCCCCGCGTCATGACGCTTCACGAGACCGGCACACGCGTCCTCGACGGTGATCGGCTGCTCGGGGATGAGGATGACGTCGGCGCCGCCCGCGATCCCGCTCATCACCGCGATCCAGCCCGTATGGCGGCCCATCACCTCGACGACCATCACCCGGTTGTGCGACTCGGCGGTCGTGTGCAGCCGGTCGATCGCCTCGGTCGCGATCGTCACCGCCGTGTCGAACCCGAACGTGTAGTCCGTTCCGGAGAGGTCGTTGTCGATCGTCTTCGGGACTCCCACGACCGGGAACTCGTGCTCGCCGTGAAGGCGTGCGGCCACGCCCAGCGTATCCTCGCCCCCGATCGCGACGAGCGCATCGAGCTGCGCCTCGCCGAAGTGGCGGAGGACGGCGTCGACGCCTCCGTCGACCTTGAACGGGTTGGTCCTCGTCGTCCCGAGAATCGTCCCGCCGCGAGGCAGGATGCCCGAGACCTCCCGCCGCCCGAGCGGCGCGAAGACCCCCTCGGTCAGGCCCTTCCAGCCGTCGCGCACGGCCACCATCTCGTGGCCACGGTCGGTCGAGCGTCGGACGACCGCACGAATCACCGCGTTGAGGCCGGGACAGTCGCCACCGCCGGTGAGGATTCCGATCCGCACGCCTGCCTGACTCAGACTTCGGGTGGATCCGACTGCGCGAGCGACGCGAAGCCGCCGTGCGCCACCAGGACGGCGTCCATGCCCGAGCGCTCGAGCTCCGAGACGTCGTCCGGAGTCGCATCGCGTAGGTCCGCGATCGCGAGCTTCCCGGCGGGGACGTCGTGCAGCAGTTCGAGGACGACGGCCAGCGGATCGTCGTCCTCGTCCTCGCTGACCGACAGCAGGAACACCTCGGGATCGAAATCGCGCAGGGCGCGCTCGAGATCGTCCGCCTCGGCGACACGGACGACGCACTCGAGCCCGAGCGCGTGCGCCTCGTCCCACATCGCGAGATCCGGCCTGATGACGACCGCCTCTGCCGCGGCGCCCGAGGCGTCGAACATCCGCCCGAGGTGCAGGAGCGGAAGCTGTGAGGTCATCCGCACGGCGTTGACGCTCTCGATGGCAGCCAGCCCGTCGGCGCCCTGCGTCTCGGCCGACCTCGCGCTCGCCGCGTCGCTCACCTCGACGATGAACGAGATCCCGTCGCCCTCCGCGATCGCCTGGCTCAGCTTGCTCACGAGCCGTGATCGTAGTCGGCTCCGTGCAAACCGGGAGACGTAGGAGGCGTCACACTCAATCGATGCGGCTCGCCGTCGTCGCCCTGATGTCTCTCGCACTTACGCTGGCCGCCACGGCGAGTGCACGGGTCATCACCGGCACGCCGGGGAACGACCGACTCGTCGGCACGCCTCGCGCGGACGTGATCAACGGCCGTGAAGGCCGCGACGTCCTTCTCGGGCGAGGCGCGGCGGACTTCCTGCGAGGCGGGCCGGGGCGCGACACGCTCGACGGTGGCGCCGGGCCGGATCGCATCTCGGCTGCATACGACGACGGGCGCGACTCCGTCCGCTGTGGAGCAGGTCCCGACGTCGTCAACGCCGACCTGACGGACGAGGTCGCCCGTGACTGCGAGCTCGTCGGTCGCCGGCTCTCCCGCGACCCGTACCGCAACGACGGAGCGCAGCACGAGACCGAGGTCGAGCCCGACAGCTTCACCTTCGGCCGCACGACCGTCGCGACCTTCCAGGTCGGCCGCCGCTTCGACGGCGCGGCGTCCAACGTCGGGTACGCCGTGACGACGGACGACGGGGCGACCTGGCGGAGCGGGCTCCTTCCCGGCCTGACGGTGGCCAGCGTTCCGGCCGGCCCGAACCAGCGGGCGAGCGATCCGGTCGTCGCCTACGACGCCGCGCACGGAACGTGGCTGATCTCGACGCTCGCCCTCCAGGGCTCCACGACTCGGCTCGCGATCAACAGATCCCCCAACGGCGCCACCTGGAGCGCGGCGATCAACGCCGCCGAGGAGAGTGGCGCCGGCGGGAACGAGGGAATCGCCTTCGACAAGAACTGGATCGCCTGCGACAACACCCAGACGTCGCCGTTCTTCGGCCGCTGCTACCTCGTCTACACGCACTCGGCGGACCGGGACATGCTCGCGGTGCGGTGGTCGAACGATGGCGGGCTCACGTGGACGGCGGGAGTCGACATCGGCGCGCGCCCGGCCGTGGGCGTCTTCCCCGTGATCCGGCCGACGGGCGAGCTCGTCGTCGCGTACCTGTGGGAGCTCGGTCAGTTCGCCATCGCGGCGTCGACGTCCGCGGACGGAGGCGCGTCGTGGGGGCCGCCGGTTCGCATCGCCGATGTCGCACGATCGTGCGGCATCTCGGGCTTCCGCGCATTCCCGCTCCCGTCGGCCGACGCGGACGCGAACGGCCGGATCTGGGTGACGTGGCACGACTGTGCGGCGCCAGGAGCCACGCAGAGCGCCGTCTTCGTCGCCAACTCGCCGGACGGGACGGCCTGGAGCTCGCCGTCTGCCGTGACGCAGGGACGCAACACCGTGCTGCCGGCCATCGGGATCGACCCTGTGTCGGGTCGGATCGCGGTCGCGTACATGCGGGACGCCGCTGACGGCGTCCACACGGAGCTCGTCGAGGCGACTGCGGCCGGTTCCTTCGGAGCTCCGCGACGCCTCTCCGCCGAGGGGTCGGCGTTCACGTCGATTGCGCGCACGACCTCGGGTCGCATGCTCGGCGACTACATCTCTGTGCACTACGCGCGTGGGCGCCCGCTCGCCGTCTGGGTGCTCGCGCTCACGCCAGTCGACGGCACGTTCCGCCAGGCCGTCTACGCGACGCGCGGCTGACTACACCCCGATGGGGTGCCAGACGGTCTTGTGCTCGAGAAACGCCTCGATCTCGTATGGACTCTGCGCGTCGGAGGAGGAGTTCACGACCCGCTTGACGTTCTCGGTGGCGGCTCTCTCTAGCTCGGCCGTCGAGCCCTCGGCGCCGGTGAGGTCGATCGCGTTCACGTCCATGTGACCTGCGAGCCAGGGCGCGAGCTCGTCCGCCGAGCCCGTCAGCAGGTTGACGACGCCGCCCGGGAAGTCCGATGTCGCGACCGCCTCGGCGAGCTCCACCGCAGCGACGGGGTGTGCTTCGGAGGCGACCGCCACGACGACGTTGCCGCCGGCGAGGGCCGGCAGCGCCCGCGAAACGAGCCCGAGCAGCGGCGGCTCGGCCGGCGCGAGGATCGCGACCACCCCGGTCGGCTCCGGCACCGTGAAGTCGAAGTACGGGCCGGCGACCGGGTTCGAGCCGCCGAGCACCTGTGAGAGCTTGTCGGTCCACCCCGCGTACCAGACCGTCCGATCGATCGCGGCGTCGACCTCTGCGCGACCGGTGCACGCTGCTTCCAGGTCCGTCGCCCGCGCTTCCATCATCTCGGCGAGCCGGTAGAGGACCTGACCGCGGTTGTACGCCGTCATGCCCGCCCAGCCGGGGAACGCAGCGCGGGCGGCGCGAACGGCGTCCCGTGCGTCCTTGCGGGACGCACGCGCGACGTTGTGCCCCTCCGCCTCGTAGGTGCGGCCCGACTCGGAGCGCGGGAAGGCGCCGCCGATGTAGAGCTTGTAGGTCTTCTTGACGGAGAGCCGGCTCACTCGTCGAACCTCAGGTACGGCGCCAGGCCATGCCGGCCGCCCTCACGCCCGAAGCCCGACTCCTTGTAGCCGCCGAACGGCGACGTCGGGTCGAAGCGGTTGTACGTGTTCGCCCACACGACGCCGGCGCGGAGCCGCTCGACCATCCAGAGGATGCGCGAGCCCTTCTCCGTCCAAACGCCCGCCGAGAGGCCATAGGGCGTGTTGTTCGCCTTCTCGACCGCCTCCTCGGGAGTTCGGAAGGTGAGAACCGACAGCACGGGCCCGAAGATCTCCTCCTGCGCGATCCGGTAGCTCTGCGCGACGTTCGTGAAGAGCGTCGGCACGAACCAGTACCCGCGCTCGGGGAGACGGCACTCCGGCTGGAAGATCTCCGCCCCCTCGTCGATCCCCGACTGCACGAGCTCGGCCACCTTGGCCAGCTGCCCCGCCGAGTTGATGGCGCCGACATCGGTGTTTTTGTCGAGCGGGTCGCCGACGCGCAGCGTCGAGAGGCGGCGCTTCAGCTTCTCCACGACCTGGTCGTGCACCGGCTCCTGCACGAGCAGGCGCGAGCCGGCGCAGCAG
>DASTWH010000234.1:0-4732 GCA_035758735.1 Gaiellaceae bacterium | reverse complement strand
GGCTGTCGTACCGACGCGGCGTGAACAGCACGAGTGAGTCCCAACGATCGCGCCACGCCGCCCCGATCGAATCGGATGCTTCGAGGATCGTGAAGCGTCGCCCTTCCTCCGCCAGGAAGTACCCGATTGCGAGGCCTGCCTGGCCCGCACCTATCACAGCAACGTCGTATTGACTGCCCGGGCTTCTCTCCGTCCCGTTCACCGTCTCCCGCCTCGCTCTCGTTGGCTTCCATCCATCGGAATCACGTCCATCTCACGGGCGTGCCCGGCCTGTGAACCCTCAAACCTCGGGCCGCGGCCGGGGTCGCAGTTTGATGACCGTGCGTCGCGGAGCCGAGCCGGGTCAGCCCGACGCGTTGCCGCGCCAGGTCGGGCGGAGGATTGGAGAGTCCTTCCTGAACCCCCAGATCGCGCAGTAGATCCCGAGGAACGCCTCCCAGATGATTTCTGGAACGACCAAGAGGCTCGGAACCGTGCTACCCGCGTCCCACCAGTCGAAGAGCACACCGAAGCTCCCGAACAGGAGGAGCGGTCCTCCGATCATTCCGAACCACGCCATGCGGCGCGGGACGAGGCCGGACTTGTACATCAGGTAGCCCAGGATCAGTCCGTTCCCGAAGGGGACGATGAGGTTCGGGCCGAACAGGAACGTCAAGTCCTTGAGCGCTGCGAGCGTGAAGGCGGCATCCTCCGCACCGGGAAGATCGTGGCGCAGCCCCACGACTCCGAGCACGAAGATGATCCCCGTCGCGATGAAGACGGACTCGATGATTCGCGCTCCGACGTAGCCCATCGCGAGCGCTTCGTTCTGCCGCCTCGCGATCGGATAGAGGACGACGGCAGTTCCCACGTTCGAGATGACGAGCAGGAGTTCGAGGAAGGCCCCGAGATAGATCTGGTTGTCCTTCCCGCCCCCGGCGATGTACCCGACTGGATCGTCGAGAACGGGCTGGAACAGCGCGAGCGCACCGATCGACGTGATGAACGTGATGATGAACAGCACGCCGAAGATGTGGCCATGCCTCTGATCGTCTTGCATCCGCTCCGCCCCCTTCCGGTCGGGTCGGCCAGCGCCCGTCGCGGGCCGTCTACCCGGCTGCCAAAGGCGTGAAACGCCCGCAGGACGGGAACTCAGGGGAATGGCTTCGTACACGCTCAACAAGCACGCCGTCGCTCACGCCCGCGAGCTCATCGAGCGGCGGCAGTACGTCGTGCGCAGCGAATGGGGTGAGGCTCAGCCTCGCGCCGGGGACCAGGACGCATATCTCGCGTCGCACACGTGGGACGCCTACGCGGCGTGGCACCTCGGGCTCACCGAGGGCGCTCGTGACGAGACGAAGGGCAGGTACGCATTCGTGTTCGGCGACTTCCGGCGCATCCACCGTTCGGGGCTCATCGCGTGCCACTACCGCGCGGCAGAGTGGGACCACAAGGAGATCGAGCTCGCAGCCCACGAGCTCCTGCAGGTGCTCGACAGGAAGCGCGCCTAGCGGCCGTCCGGCGTCGCCGTTGTCACACCCGGCTGAAGGGCTCGATCCTCCTCGTCGTCCACGTCGCGCGGCTCCCGTAGAGCCTCCGGCGACTCGAGCGGGTGCTCGTCCTCGTCGCGCTCGTCCTCCGGCTGTTCGCGTTCGTCCGTCATGGCTCAGGAGCTGAAGGCGCCGCGACCGCCCCTGCGGTCGACCACGAGGCGATAGATCGCGAGCAGGATGATCGAGCCGACGATCGCCGTGAGCCACGTCGAGATGTCGAAGAACTCGTCGAGCGGATCGGCACCGAACAGCGCTCCGGCGAGGAAGCCCCCGAGGATCGCGCCGACCACGCCGATGAGCGTGGTGACGATCCATCCGCCGGGATCCGACCCCGGCATGAGCGCCTTGGCGATCGCGCCGGCGAGGAGTCCCAGGATGATGAACGCGATGATCCCCATGACCTTCCTTTCGTCCCTTTCGTCGAAGAACAGGAGTGACAATGCCCGGCGAGCGGTCGACCGAAACGCGAATGTCTCCTGAGATCCCCGCCGAAGCCGAGAAGCTCCTGGCCGTCGCGCCGGAGGAATTCGTCGACGCAAGGAAGGAGCTCGTCACTGCGCTTCGCAGCGAAGGTCGTCGTGAGGACGCCCAGGCGGTCGCGAGCATCAAGAAGCCGTCGCAGGTCGTGCTCGCGGTCAACCGCGCGGCGCGGGATCGTCCGCAGGCGGCGAAGGACGCGGCGAAGGCCGCTGACCGGCTGGCCCGCACGCAGCTCGCCGGCAAGCCGGAGGAGTACCGCGCCCTCACGAAGGACATGGAACAGGCCGCCTCGCTCCTGAGCGAGGTCGCGATCGCAATGGTCTCGAAGTCCGGACGACCGACCGACGCGGTGCGACGCCGGATCGCCGATCACATCCGGGGCGCGCTCTCGAGCGAGGAGACCCGGGCGCTGCTCACCCGTGGGATGCTCGTCGACGAGATCGAGCCGGCGGGGTTCGACGCCTTCGCCGGCATGCCCATCCCGAAGCCACGCTCGGGATCGGCTGCCGCGGCGACGAAGCGCGACGCGGAGCGAGAGCAGCGAGCCCGCGAGCAGGAACGGCGTCACGCGACGTCGGCGCTGCGAAAGCAGCTGGCGGAGGCCGAGCGGCGAGTTCGCGACGCGACGAAGGAGCGCGACGAGTTGGCGGAGCGGCTCGCGAAGCTCGATGCAGACGCGGACTAGCGCCGGTAGCCCGTCGACTCGATCCGGGCGCTGCTCACTTCCTTCCGCATGGTGTTCAGCATCCGGCGGTCGCGGCACTCGGCGCATCGAAGCTCGACGTTCTTGATCCAGCGAGATCCGCCCTTCGAGTACGGGATGATCTGGACGTACTCGAGGTCGACGGCCGACCGGTAGTCGACGCAACGGCCGCGGTCACGACACCAGACGGCGAAGCGGACGATCGGTGAGAAAGCCTCCTCGCGGGCCGGCGGCGGCTCGTCGCCGAGAAGCGTCGCGCGCATCCGGGCCTCCTGCGCCGCTCGTTCCTTGCGCGCGAGATCCCCGTTCAGCACCAGTTCGGCCACGTTTCGCGCCGAGAGCCCTTCGTCGTCCCACCAGAAGCGATCGAGGTACCACCACCAACGACGCCCGTCCCGCGTCGTGACGAGCATGGGTCGATCGAACTGCGAGGTGGCGAGCCGGACGAATCGGCGCTCCGAGCACTCGAGGTAGTGACGAGCCGAGTGAAGCCGGAAGACTCGCGATCGACGCCCCCCTTCGGGCTCGCCCGCGGCGCGCTGCAATCGCTCCAGACGGTCGCGACCCACCTGCAGCGCGTGACGTGCCGCCCGGAGGCGTCCGCGCACCATCGCGATCTCGTGGGTCAGTGCGCGCTCTCCCCGAGCGTCCCCGAGCTCACGGGCGACGGCGAGCTCCGACGCGAGTCTCCGCAGCGCGTCGTCCGCGCGATGCGCCTCCAGCTCGGCGCGCATCACCTCGAGCTCGGCACGCGTGACCCGGGCGCGGCGCTTCCTGGCACGCCGGTCCACCTCCTGAACCTCGAGCTGCTCGATGAAAGCCGCCGTGTCCTGGACGAGCATCGCCGCCGTCAGCGTACGACCCGCCTCGGACGGGGCCCGATGCGTTCGCGGACGGCTAGGCGCGGGTCCAGATCGCGTCGGTTCCGAGCGCCGTGCGCACCGCCCGCCCGTCCGCGACGAGGCCGCCGAGGCAGTGCTCGGCAGCTTCCCGATCCGGGACCGGATCGGAGCCCTCGGCGAGGAGGAGCGCCACCTCGGCGGTGGTCAGCCCGTGGGGGAAGAAGTCGAGCAGCGCCTCCGGGGACTCGGGTGGCGGCGTGCGCTCGAGATCGGGCGCGAAGTTCGCGAGCAGCGTGTCGTATCCGAGGAGGGGCTGCCAGCCTCCGGCGTACGCCGTTTCGTCGGCTCGACGGAACACGACCGTG
The DNA here is from genome assembly GCA_035758735.1 of Gaiellaceae bacterium. Lineage (GTDB taxonomy): Bacteria > Actinomycetota > Thermoleophilia > Gaiellales > Gaiellaceae > GMQP-bins7. The sequence goes on along the minus strand of DASTWH010000234.1, from coordinate 810 downwards.
GGGGCCGTGAAGCGGACGAGGCCGTCGGACACCGTCGTCTTGTCCTGGACGTGGGCGGGCGATCCGGCCGCGGTTCGGGCCTCGGCGCGCTGGCGCTCGTATTCGGCCACGACGTCCGGATCGTCGGCGCGGGTCGCGGCCTCGCCCACCGCGGTCTCGAGACTCTCCGCGTCGTCGAGATACACCGAACTCGCGAAGTATCCGAACTGGAGCGCGCGGAACGCCTGCCACTCGGAGCCGGGCACGGCGAGGCCGGCTGCGACGACCGCGCGACAGCCGCGTCCGGTGCCCGACGGGCGCTCTTTCGGCTCGGTGGCGAACGGCATCCCGTACCGCGCTCCGAAGACCTGCTGCCAGCGGGCGAGTGCCCGCTCGCCGTCGAACGTGCGCGCCGCCTCCTCGCTCACGTGCTCGCGAAGGCCGATCATCACGAGCCGCCACGAGAGCTGGTCGCGAAAGCGCCACTCGAGGACGCGCAGGGCCGGGTTGGCCGAGTACGCCCAGGGGCACCCGGCGTCGGTGTACAGCGTGGCCTCGATCACGGCAGTTCGATCGTAGCCACGGGGTGGTACCCTCCCCACCGCTCGGCCGCGCTAGGTGGGGAGTCAGCGGTTCCCTGAACCCGAAATCCGCTCCATGCGGGGCCGAACGCCGTCCGAGGGACGGTTCGTCGGGACAGGGTCTGCGCACGCGGCGTTGACGATCGGGTCCCGCGCACTGGGAGCGTCCGAACCGCGTCAGGTCCGGAAGGAAGCAGCGCTAAGGACTCCCTCTCAGGTGCCGCGGCTCCGCCCGATCCGAGCAGGCGAC
>DASTWH010000162.1:0-13991 GCA_035758735.1 Gaiellaceae bacterium | reverse complement strand
GGCTGTTCCCGACGGGCCCGTCGTGGTGGGTCGACCTCGTCAGGAAGCTCGATCCTCCCGACTGGGGCATCGGAGCGACCGTGCCGAGCTTCCTCGTTGCGTTCGGGATCGCGAGCGTCGTCGCGGTGCTCTCTCGCCGCGCGACACCAGGAGCGGCGCCGGCATGACCCTCATCGCGGCCCTGGGCCACCTCACGCGCGACGTGGTCGCCGGTGGAGAGCCGCGGCCCGGCGGCGGCGTCTTCTGGGGCACGCGTGCGCTTGCGCATCTCGGCGCGGACGCGGTCGTGAGCGCCGCCTGCAGCGCCGAGGACCGGACCGCGCTGATGCCGCCGCTCGACGCCTTCGGGCTTCCGGTGACCTGGGTCGAGTCGTCGGTAACGACCGCGTACAGCTTCCACTACGAGGGCGACCGGCGGATCATGTGGCAGGACGCGGTCGGGGATCCCTGGACGCCCGAGCAGGCGGTCGAGGCCGCCGCCGACGCTGTGTGGATCAACGTGTGCGCGCTGACCCGGACGGACTTCCCGGCGGACACGCTCGCTGCGCTCGCCGCCGACGGACGCCAGCTCCTCGTCGACCTGCAGGGGCTCGTGCGCACCGCGACCGTCGGCCCGCTGAACACGGACCAGCACATCGGCGACGTCCTCCACCACGTCGAGGTACTGAAGCTCAACGACGAGGAGGCCGAGACGCTCGTCGGAAGCGCCGACCCCGAGAGACTCCACTCACTCGGTGTCCCCGAGGTCGTCCTCACACTCGGCTCCAAAGGGGCGTGGGTCGTGACCCCCGACCTCGTCGAGCACGTGCCAGCCGTCCCGGTGGACGGTGACGTCGACCCGACGGGGGCCGGCGATACCTACTCCGTCACCTACATCGTCCAGCGTGCCGCCGGAGCCGAGCCCGTCGAGGCAGCTCGGGTGGCCGCGGCGACGGTGTCCACGTTCCTCACATCCGGCTAGAGACGGAACTCTCCGCGTGCGACGACGACGGCGCGCCCGCCGCACTCGACGCCGACGATCTGGCCGCCGGCGCCCTGCGCACGGGCAAACAGCGTGGAGGGGCGGCGAATCTCGACGCCCTGCGTGATCTCGATCCACTCCCCCCACTCGACGAGCTCGTGCCTGCAGAGGTGGCAGGCGATCGGGCCGGCGGCCGACCCCGTCGCGGCATCCTCCCCGCGCGGCCAGAACATGCGCGACTTCCAGCGGATGCCTGAGCCCGCGATGCAGTTCACGCCCGTCACTCCGAACCAGGCGATCTCGGGCGACGCCGGCGAGAGCGCCGCGACCGCGTCCTCGCTCGGAAGCGTGACGACGATGTGCGTCGCACCGTTGTCGTAGACCTCGACCGGCAGCTCCGAGCGCTCGATGCCTAGCACCGAGAGGAGGCGCTCCTCGTTCGTGACCGGCTCGACGATCGGAATCGGCTGCTGCATGCGCCCGAACGCGAGCGCGCCCGACTCGTCACGATCGACCTCGACGGGAACGAGGCCGGAGCCCGTCTCGAGCTCGACGACACCGCGCTGCAGCGGCTGTGCCAGCACCCAGGCCGTCCCGAGGACGGGATGACCCGCGAACTGCATCTCATGATCCGGGTTGAAGATTCGGACGCGAGCGGTTCCTCCCGACTCCGGGGGCAGCACGAAGGTCGTCTCCGAGAAGCCGATCTCGAGTGCGAGCGCCTGCATCGTCTCCGCGTCGATGGCGCGTGCGTCCGTGAAGACGGCGAGCTGGTTGCCCTGGAGCGCGGTGTCGGTGAAGACGTCGACGACGACGTAGCGGAACGTCGGCACCGCGGCACCCTATCCCGACCCCGTGCATAAGGTCTCGGCCGTGGCGCAGGCGATCGTCGTCTCGGATCTCACGAAGTCCTACGGGGACGTCCAGGCCGTGCGGGGTGTCAGCTTCGACGTGGCCGAGGGCGAGGTCTTCGGGCTCCTCGGGCCGAATGGCGCGGGGAAGACGACGACGGTCGAGATCCTCGAGGGCTATCGCCGACGCGACGGTGGAGTGGCCACCGTGTTCGGTCTCGACCCCGGGGATACCCCACGCGAGTTGCGTGAGCGCGTCGGCGTCGTCCTCCAGCAATCCGAGCTGAGCCCGCTGCTCACGGTTCGAGAGACACATCGGATGTTCGCCGGCTACTACGCGGACCCACGGGACGTCGACGAGGTGATCGAGCTCGTCGGCCTGACCGAGAAGCGAGACGCTCGCGTCAAGTCCCTGTCCGGCGGCCAGAAGCGCCGCCTCGACCTGGGCGTCGCCCTCGTCGGAAACCCCGAGCTCGTCTTCCTGGACGAGCCGACGACCGGATTCGACCCGGCTGCGAGGCGCGCAGCATGGGAGTTGATCCGGTCGTTGCGCGCGCTCGGCACCACGATCTTGCTGACGACCCACTATCTGGACGAGGCGCAGCAGCTCGCGGATCGCGTCGCGGTTCTCCGCGATGGGCTCATCGTTCGCCAGGGCTCGCCGGCCGACCTCATCGGAGACACACGGACGACCGAGATCCGCTACGTCCGCAACGGCGAGGTCGTCACCGTCTCGACGACCGAGCCCACGCGCGTGCTGAACGAGCTGACGACGGAGGCGCTGGCCGTGGGCCACGAGCTCGAGCGGCTCGAGGTACGCCGGCCGACGCTCGAGGACGTCTACCTCGAGCTCGTCGGCGAGGAGTCGGAGTGACATCCCTCGCCCACCAGCTCCGGTTCGAGCAGAAGATCTTCTGGAGGAGCCGCGAGGCAGCGGTCTTCATCTTCGTGTTCCCGCTCCTGCTGTACGTGCTCCTCGGCTCGGTGTACGGCGACGACATCGACGGCGTGCCCGCGGTCGACATCCTCCTCGCCGGCCTCTTCGGCTACGGCGCCGCCAACACTGCCTTCGGTGGGCTCGCCATCACGCTCGTCATCCGCCGCGAGGCGGGAGTGCTGAAGCGGCTCCGCGCGACGCCGCTCCCTCCCGGCGTCTACCTGACTGCGGTGCTGCTGTCGACGCTCGTGACGTTCGCGCTCCAGTCGGTCGCGTTGCTCGTGCTGGGCGGTCTCGTCTTCGACGCGAGCATGCCTGCGAACCGACTCGGCTTCGCCGGGGCCGTCGTACTCGGCGTCGTCTCGTTCGCGGGGCTGGGGCTCGCCGCCGCATCGCTCATCAGATCCGCGGAAGGCGTCTCTGCGGCGGTCAACGTGATCATCCTGCCGATGGCCTTCCTGTCAGGGGCCTTCGGCCCGACCCAGGACTTCCCCGCAGTGCTCCAGGCGATCGCGGATGTTCTGCCCCTCACGTACTTCATCGACATCGTCGACGGCGTGTACCTCGACGGCGACTCGTTCTTCGCCGACCCGACGGCGCTCGCGATCGTGCTCGCCTGGGGCACGGCAGGCGCCCTCGTCGCGCTGCGCAGGTTCGGCTGGATGCCGCGCGAGCGCTAGCGGTTGTTGAGCAGCGACAGGAAGTAGAGGAGCTGCGTCACGGCGATGAGCGCCGCGACGACGTACGTCCACGCGGCCGCGTTCAGCGTCGCCTGAACCCCGTTGCCCTCGCTGGAAGCCACGAGCCCGAGGTCCTGCAGCTGCCGCTTCGCTCGCTTCGAGGCGTCGAACTCCACCGGGAGCGTCACGAGCTGGAACAAGACGACCACGGCGAAGAGTGCGACGCCGACCCATGCGAGCTGCAGCGCGCCGAGGAGCAGTCCCCCGAAGAGAAGCAGCACCCAGATGTTCGAGGCGAACTGCACGGCCGGAAAGAGCGCGCTACGGAACTTGAAGAAGGCGGAGGCCTGCGCGTGCTGAATCGCGTGACCGACTTCGTGAGCTGCGACAGCGGTCGACGCGACCGACACGCCCTGGAAGACATCCGGCGAAAGGTGAACCGACCGGCTCCGTGGGTCGTAGTGGTCGGCGAGCGAGCCCGGGGTCTCCTCGACGGGTACCTCGTTCAGGCCGTTCGCGTCGAGAACGCGACGGGCCACCTGCGCACCCGTCATCCCGTTCGCGACGTGTACCTCGAGATTCTTGGCGAATGTGGACTTGACGCGGTGCTGAGCCCAGAAGCCGAGCACGATCGGGATGACGAGAAAGACGAGGAGAAAGGTCATGGCGAAATGCTATCCGCCGCCCTCGTCGGTCTCGTCGGCGCAGGGGTCGAGTACGCGGCTTCTTAACTCTCCGCTCGCAGCGATTGGCACGACGGCGCATCGGCGAACGCCTGCTCGAGCTCCGCTTTCGACTCCTCACCGACATTCGCGTTCTGCAGGGACGTCACGGTCGACGAGATCGCCGTCTGGAGCGCCGCGAAGTCGGACGCGAGTCCGGCGAGCTGCTGCAGGAACTCCGACGGCGGGGCCTCGGCTGCCGCGTCCGCGCTGTCCCGCAGTGCATCGAAGCTCGACTCGAGCTCGTCGGCGGACTCGTCGAGCTGCTGCTGCAGCTCGTCGCCCGCCTCGAGGTCCGGCGGGCCGAGCTCGCGTAGCTGCGTGACGAGGTCGGCCGTCGCGTCCTCGGCGTCACCGAGCTTGTCGCGAAGCGTGTCGGCGGTCAGCGGCTCGCCGGTCACGTCCGCAAGGGACGTGATCGAGTTGCGCCAGTCGGAGAGGCTCGTGCAGACCTCGCCGGCCCACTCCTCGGTCGTCTGCGGCCCGTCGTCGCTCAGCCGCATCGCGATTGCGGCGATGACGATCGCCGCGATCCCGATGACGACAGCCGCGATGAACCAGTTCCTGCGCACCGGGGACCGAGTCTAATCCGGACCAGCACGGGAGCACGGCAAGGGATACTCCGGGCTCCGTGATCGACTGCGCGGTCATCGGCGCGGGTCAGGCCGGGCTCGCCACGAGCTACCACCTGAGCAGGCTCGGCGTCGAGCACGTCGTCCTGGAGCGCGGCCGTGTCGGCGAGTCCTGGCACGGACGCTGGGACTCGTTCCACCTGAATACACCGAACTGGTGCACGCAGCTCCCCGGTCTCGACCTGTCGGGTCTCGACCCGGACGCGTTCGCACCGCGTGCCGAGATCGTCGGCGCGCTTGCAGGCTACGCGAGCGACATCGGCGCGCCGGTGGAGACCGCGGATGTGACCGCGCTCCGCGTCGGCCGCGAGGGCTTCGAGCTCGCGGTCGCCGACGACTCGCTCGTCGCACGAAGCGTCGTGGTCGCGACCGGAGCGTTCCAGCAGCCGCTCGCCATGCGCGCGACGACCAACACGCCGGCGGGCGTCTCCCACATGCACACGTCGACCTACCGCAATCCGGGCGAGCTTCCCGAGGGCGGCGTGCTCATCGTCGGGAGCGGCCAGTCCGGCTGCGAGATCGGGCTCGAGCTGCTCGAGACGGGCCGCGAGGTGCATCTCGCACTCGGGCGCTGCGGCTGGTTCCCACGCCGCTACCGCGGTCGCGAGCTCATGCGTTGGATCGTCGACACCGGCGCGGCCGACGACACGCCCGACGTCCTTCCGGCCCCAGCCGCGCGCGTCGCGGGCAACGTCGTCGTCTCGGGCTCGCAGGGCGGCCGAGACTGCAACGCCCTCGTGCTCGAGCGCGCAGGCGCACGGCTGTACGGGAGATTCGAGGGGTTCCAGTCGGAACGTGCGGTGTTCGCACCCGATCTCGATTCGAGCCTGGAGTTCGCCCGGACGTGGCAGGCGACCCTCGCCCGCCGCTGCGACGAGTGGGCCGAGTCGACAGGCATCGAGCTCCCGCCCGCGGTCCCCGACCCCGAGCGACCGCCACCCCCCAACGATGCGACGGAGCTCGATCTCGGTCGCGATGGCGTCACGACCATCCTCTGGGCGGGCGGTTACCGGCCGGCCTTCTCCTGGATCGACCTCCCGATCTTCGACGAGCTCGGCTTCCCGCGCGCGGCGCGCGGCGTCACGGACGTTCCCGGGCTCGGGTTCGTCGGCCTTCCCTGGCTGCACACGCGCAAATCACCGCTACTCCTCGGCGTCGGCGACGACGCCGGCCACGTCGCCGAGACGATCGCGAGCCACCTGGCCGGGACGTAGCGCCGCCAGCCGCGCGGTTACCCTGTTCCGCCGGGGCCCCCGTAGCTCAGTGGATAGAGCAGCGGTTTCCTAAACCGCGTGCGCATGTTCGATTCATGCCGGGGGCATCCGTCGATCTGCGCACACCCTGCAGACGTGCCGAGGGTCCTTTCGGGCACCTCGGCACGCGTCGCAGGAGTTGACCTAGACGAGGCCCTGGTTCCTCCACTTGCGGTAGATGGTCTGCGCCTTCTTCGCGAAGGCGGAGACCGCCTCCTCGGGTGTCGCCTTCTCCTGAGCGACCTGGGCGAACATCTGCGGGATGAGGAACGTGTTGTACAGCTCGTCCATGACCGGGGTCGAGTTGCCGGGATGCCCCGGATTCGTCGTGTACTTCTCGGCGATGGTCGTGAGGATCGTGTACTTGCCCTTCGGCTTGTGCGGGTCCTGCGCCGAAAGCCTGCGGATCGTCTTGAAGCCGCCCTTGATCGCCCCCGTCCACGGCGGGAAGTTGTAGTAGAGGCTGCGAAGGAAGTGCTCGCGGAAGCCGAGCTGCTGGTCGACGACGTACTTCTGCGCCGCCTCCTTGTTCTTGGCGAACTTCCAGATGAGGAAGACGCCCATCACGTGCTCGTTGCCGAGCCGCATATGGGGGCCGCGCGGGATGGAGGCGAGCCAGGAGTCGTCGGACAGCGCCTGATTCCCTGACTGCTCGGCCGAACGCTCGATGGAGATCGCGTTGAGCGCCATCGAGAGGCGACCCGCGAGGAAGGCCTGATTGTTCGAAGCGGCGGTCCAGGCGAAGACCTCGTCGGACATGCCGTTCTTGTAGATGTCGCGCATCGTCTTGAGAGCCTCGATGGCACCCTTCCTGTTGGCCCCTTGTCCGATGACGATTCGGTTCGCCTCGTTCTGGATGAAGCCGCCGTAGCAGTACAGGAGCGACGTCAGGAGCATGTTCGAGTCGATCTCGTTCGACATCCCGAGACCGACCGGGTGCCCGATTGCCTTGAGCTTCGGGGCTCCCTTGCGGACGTCCTCCCACGTGTTGAGGCTCACCCCCGTCTGCTCGAAGTAGCTCTTCCGGTACTGCACCGGGTCTGGCGCGTAGGTCTCCGGGAAACCGTAGAACTGCTTCGTCCTCGGGTTGTACGTCGCTTTCCTCGCAACGCGGGAGAGCGGCCCGAGCTTCCTGGTGACCTCCTGCACGAGGTCCGTGACCGGGATCGCCTGCTTCTGGAACGCAGCAGGCGGCGAGATGAACCAGAACAGGTCATGACCGCTTTGGGCGGCCACCTCCGAGGCCCCCGTGCTGTTGAGCAGGGCGTTGTTGATGTGGTCGACCTTGACCTCGACGTCGTTCGCCTCGCCCCACTGCTTGATGTACGTGTTGTCGAGCCACTGGTCGTACGACGGGACGAAATGCGCCCAGGTCATGATCCGGAGATCGCCGGCGAGCTGCTTGTTGGCGAACTTCAGCGGACCGTAGAAGCCGAGGGCCTTGTCGGACAGGCCTCCGAACATGCTGACCGCGAAGGCGGCAGCGCCGCCGCGCTTGAGCAGGTCGCCCCGGCTGAGTTTCGAGCTCGCGCTGTCGAGCTCGTCAGGTACCTCTGCCACGGGTAATCCCTCCTTTCGACTCGATTCTCTAGCGGAATGCGCCTCCTGTAAAGCCCTTGATGAAGCGGTCGAGGAACGCGTTGTAGAGGAGTGCGAGCGGGATCGTCGGGATCAGGACAGCCGCCATGAGCGACTGCCAGAAGAAGACGTCGCCGCGAATCAGGTCGTTCGGGATGCCGGCCGACACCGTCCGCTGCTCGGAGGTGGAGATGAACGTGAAGGCGTAGATGAACTCGTTGACGCACAGCGAGAAGGCGAAGATGACGGCGGTGAGGATCCCCGGGAGCGAGATCGGGAGGATGATCAGGAAGAACGCCTTGAGGCGCGAAGCGCCGTCGATCAACGCCGCGTCCTCGAGCTCCTGGGGGATCGTCTTGAAGAACCCCATCAGGAGCCAGGTCGCGAACGGCACCGTGAACGACGGGTAGATGAGGATCAGCGACCACAGCGAGTCCTTGAGATCGAGCTGTGTGATGAGCCGTGAAAGGGGAAGGAAGAGCAGTGTCGGCGGCACCAGGTAGACGAGGAAGATCGCGATCCCGGCGCTCTGGCCCCAGCCGCCCGCGAGGCGCGCAAGCGCGTAGCCCGCGGGCAAGGCGAGGAGGAGCGTGATGCCGACCACCGCCGCGCCGACGACAAGCGTGTTCAGGAGCCACCTCGGGTAGTTCGTGTCCTCGAACAGGAACCTCACGTGCTCCGTCGTCGCGTAGTTCCAGAAGTCCCAGTGGAAGTGCCCTTCGAGGTCGTTGTACACGTAGGGCGAGTGCTCGACGTTCGCGAGGTCGAGGTTCGTCTTGAACATCGTGACGAGCGCGAAGTAGAACGGGAAGGCGAGGAAGATCGCGAACGGCACGACCACCGCATACGTCGTCAGTCGTCCGCGTCGGGTCACGAGACCTGAGCCCTTCGCGCGAAGAACAGCATCGCCACGCTGACGACGATCAGCAGCGGAAAGAGGAAGAGCGAGATCGCGGCGCCCTCACCCAGCGATCCCGAATCGATCCCGATCGCATAGGCCCACGTGGGCAAGACCTGCGTCGAGTTGAACGGGCCACCGTGGGTGAGGATGTAGACGACGCCGAAGTCGGCGGCAGTGAAGACGATCCCGAAGAGCACGGCGACGAGGGCGATCGGGAGCTGCAGCGGCACGTCGACGTACCAGAGCTTCTTCAGGCCGGTCGCGCCGTCGATCTTCGACGCGTCCTCGACCTCGGTCGGGATGGACGCCCGCCCGGCGATGAAGATCACGACGGCGAACGGGAGGATCCGCCAGGCGTGCACGATCGTGATCGCCAGCAGTGCGAGGTTCGGCCTGCCCAGCCACTGCAGCGGCACCTGTGCGCCCTCCTCGATGTGGAGTGCGCCGAGCAGCGAGACGAGGGCGTTGTCGAGATGGAGGCGGGCAAGCGTCCAGTTGACGACGCTGTACAGCGAGTCGAGCAGCCAGAGCCAGGCGATGGTCGACAGCACGACCGGGGCCGCCCACGGCAGCACGACGAGAAAGCGGACGATCCACTTGCCGCGGAAGTCACGGACGAGGAAGTTCGACAGGACCGCCGCGCCCACGACGACGATCGCCTGTGACGCGAGCGTGAAGACGAGGGTGTTGCGCAGCGCGCGCCGGAAGTTGTCGTCGTTCCAGGCCGCGGTGAAGTTGTCGAAGCCGACCCAGTGGCCGCTCAGGGATCCGCCGATGGCGTCCGTGAAGCTGAGGTAGATCGCCCAGACGAACGGCACACCGACGACGACCGCCATGAAGAGGACCGCAGGAGCAATGAGCAGCGGAGCGAGGACCCGGCGGCTCTCGAGGGCATGTCGCCAGCTACCGGCCCGCTTGCTCTCGCGCGCAGCGTGCGCCTCCATCGGACGAGCTCGATCCTAGTAGATTTGCCCCGGAGACCGACGTGGCCGAAATCACGCTCGACAGCCTGACGAAGGTCTACTCGGACGGCACGAAAGCCGTCACCGACATGGACCTCGACGTCGCCGCCGTCGAGTTCGTCGTCTTCGTCGGCCCGTCCGGCTGCGGCAAGACGACCGCGCTTCGGATGATCGCGGGCCTCGAGAGCATCACGTCGGGGGAGGTGAGGATCGACGGCCAGGTCGTGAACGACCTGCCCCCGAAGGATCGCGACATCGCCATGGTGTTCCAGAACTACGCGCTCTATCCGCATATGAACGCGGCGAAGAACATGGGCTTCGCGCTCAAGATGCGCGGCCTCTCGAAGGGCGAGATCGACCGGCGTGTGCGGGAGGCGGCGCGCATCCTCGGCCTCACGGACTCGCTGAACAAGAAGCCTCGAACCCTCTCGGGCGGCCAGCGGCAGCGTGTCGCGATGGGGCGCGCGATCGTCCGCAACCCGCAGGCGTTCCTGATGGACGAGCCCCTCTCGAACCTCGACGCGAAGCTGCGCGTCGAGATGCGCGCCGAGATCGCGCGGATCCAACGAGACCTCGGGGTGACGACGATCTACGTCACCCACGACCAGACCGAGGCGATGACGATGGGCGACCGCGTCGCGGTGATGCGCAACGGCTTCATGCAGCAGGTCGCCGCCCCGAAGGTGTTGTACGACCGGCCGCGCAACCTCTTCGTCGCGGAGTTCATCGGATCGCCCGCCATGAACGTCGTCCTCGGCGAGCTCGAGCACACGGACGGCGACGCGTGGGTCGCATTCGGCGGTCAGAGGCTGCGTCTCCTTCAGGCGACGATCGAGAGCCACCCGGGCCTGGGCGCCTACCACGGCCGCCAGGTGGTCGTCGGTATCCGACCCGAGGACATGGAGGACGCCGCCGTGCTCCGGGAGTCGGATCCCGATCGCCGACTGTCCATCGTCTGCGACATCCGCGAGGACATGGGCTCCGAGGTCTACGTGCACTTCAACGTGGCAGCGGAGCCGGTCGAAACTCCGGAGGTCGTCGAAGCGCTCGTGGTCGAGAACGCGGAGGACGAGGAGACGCGCATCGCAGCGGAGCGTGCGCGGGGAGGCGGAGTCACCTTCGTCGCGAGACTGGAGCGGACGACGTCGGCTCGCGAGCGGGAGCCGCTGGAGCTCGAGGTCGACGTCACGCGCCTGCACTTCTTCGATCCAGAGACCGGTCTTCGCGTCGACAGCGCGTAGAGGGCGTTCCACAGCACCACGACGCACTCGAGGAGACGGCTACCGTCGCACCGTGGAACGAACCGGCGGGAGCCCGTGGCTGTGGGTGCGCGTCGCGTTGGTCGGCTTCGTGCTCGCATGGATCCTCGGACCGATCGGGCTACGAGACGCCGTGCCGGTCCTGCTCGTCTTCCTCGTCGCTCTGGGTCTCGAGGTGCACTTCCTCGTCGGGGCCTTGCGCGGCGGTCCCGCTCGCAGTCCCGACCGCACCCCTCAGCAGATCGACCTCGATCGCTACGGGTTCGAGGTCGAAGACGCCGCCGAGCCGTTCGACGATGACGACTATTCGTTCGAACCGAGGCAGCGGGCGCGGCCGCTCTGGAACTTCGCCGTGGGTGTCGGGATCATCGGCGCGCTCGTCGTCGCGATTCTCGTCTTCGACGGGAATACCGGCTGGCGGTCGTTGTCCGGAGAGCGCAAGGGCGAAGCGGTCGAGCGATTCTCGGTCGAGGCGTCACGCATCGCGGAGAAGCCCGTCGACATTCGGTGCGACGAGGCGCGGGACTACGTCGGTGCCGTTCAGCACGCCGACGGCGTGGCAACCGTCGGCGGTGAGCTTGCGATCCTCACACCAGAGGTGTGCTTCGACCTCTATCGGCTCAGCTTCGCGGGCCAGGTCGTGGGGAGTCGTACCGGCCGTGCCGTCGCTGTCCTGGCTCACGAGGCATGGCACCTGCACGGCGAAGCCGACGAGTCGGTCACCGAGTGCTATGCGCTGCAGAGCGGCGTCGACCTCGGCCGGCGCCTCGGGCTCGGCGACGGACGCGCACGGCAACTCATGCGTCAGCAGCTGGTCGAGAACGAGCTCCGTGGCATCGACAGCCTCGGCTACCGCGTCGGCCCGGACTGCCGGAACGATGGCGCACTCGACCTCGATCCCGGACGCACCACGTTTCCGTAGCTACGGCCTCGCTCCGACCGCTCGTCGCGCACCTACACCGGCTCGCGATCACTTCGTTCGCTTCGGGCCGCGGTACTCGTACGCACCGATGTCGGGCCGGATGTCCCGAGGGCGGCCGTCGATGTCCCGCCGGGCGCCGAAGCCCTGGCTGCCGCGGTCGATGAGGAGTGCCGATGCCGCCGTCGGTCGCCCGAGCGGGTCGAGGTGCACGGGCCCGAGACGATTGGGGCCCCGGCACGCGACTCCGCGCAGCACGACGTTCTCGATCGCCTTCCCGGCGACGCTGCAGACGTAGTGAGGGTCTCGGACAAGAGCGATAACGTTGTTCGCGAGCAGCGGCCGCTTCCGCCGTTGGAGACCCCAGTAGCGGCCGCTCATCCTGATCGAGCCCGCGTAGCCGTCGATGCGGCGCGCCCCCGTGAGAATGGTGTTGTTCACGATGCGTACGCGACGTGGCACGCGCTTCGATCCCTTGCTTCCGACGATGATCGCCACGCGCGCCCGGTAGCCCGGCACGCGGGGGTCGGTGCCGCGGAACACGTTGTTGACGATCGAGACCCGATCCACGCCGCGAATGAGGTAGAGCTGGGCAGCGCCGCGCCTGTACACACCGAACGAGTTGCGCTCGACGAGGAGTCGGTCTCCCGACCAGAACGACACGAGATCCTGGTGCCGGCAGCGCTCGCGATTCAGGCGGCACGGGAGCGCCCGCTCGAAGCGATTGCCGCGCAGTGTCACGTCGTAGCCGAAGAGTCCGTGGACGAAGTCGCAGCCGCGGCAGTCGTGGAACCAGTTGTCGAGGATCCGGATGTGTCTCGTCCCGTGCTTGAGATGGAGGCAGTTCGAGAACAGCGGCGAGCGGTCGCCGCAGTGACGAAACTCGCTGCTCCGGATCGTGACGTGCCTCGATTCGATGACCTGGAGGGTCGCGCGGTAGCGGGTCCCCTTCGCCGTCAGGAGCACGTCGCGCAGGTCGACGTGACGTGACCCGCTGACGCGCAACCACGCGTCGTCCCCCTGCGGTGCGATCGTGACTCGGCTGACCGAGACGTGCTGGGCACGTTCGAGCAGCAGGCTTTCGATCCGGACCCCTCGTTCACCGATGATCCGCAACGGCTTTGTAGAGCGCGTCCCGACGACGAGCTCGCCGTCGTAGTGGTGGCGGCGAAGCCTGATCGTGCCACCGGTGTTGCGGAGCGCCTGCGCGGCGGCTGCGAACTGCGCGGTGCTCCGCACGTGGATCGTTGCGACGCCCGCGTTGTCGGCGCCGGCCGACAAGGGGACGACGAGTACGAGCAGCACCGCCGCGACGAGTGCGCGAAATCCCGAGACCTCACCCCTCCTTCCCGAAGTGGAGCCGACTGTAGCGAGCCGATTGGGCGGGCTCACGATCCCAGTTGGCGTGAAACGCAGCGGCAAGCAGACACGTGAGCCCGGCGAAGGCCAGGACCTGGGCGAGTGCTGCGAGCGGAAGCGCCTCTCCACCGGCGACCGCCACGCCGTTCCACCAGCGGAGGACGTCGTCGAGGAGCGGGACGTTCGCCCATGGCCACTCGGTCGGAAGCCACAGGGTGGCGAGAACTCCCACGAGAGTCGCGATCGCGAGCATCTGACGAGCGTGTGCCCAGCGGGCAAGCCGAGGAACCGTGAGAAGGAGGAACACGAGCCGATAGTCGGCGCTCCTGACGAGTGCGAACGTCGCAACGTACACCCCGGCTCCGGCACAGAAGAAGTCGAGCTCTCGCGACGGATGCATGACAAGACGCGCGCTCAGCCGTCGCCGCAACGCGAGCGCAGCGACGATCGTCGACGCGACGAGTACGGCATCCCAGGTGGACCCGGAGCCCGCGAGATGTCCGAGCCAGTCGCCGGTGATGTGGACGCCGTACGCGTACTCGTCGTCCTGAGGCAGGACGCGATCGATCGTTCGGATGTCGGCGAACGTCGCGGCGACGTACAGCGTGAAGATCGCCAGCACGGAGGAGACGCATGCGGCGGCGACGCGCCGCGGGAGCCCGGTCAACATCCCGAGGGCAGCGATCGGAAACAGCTTGAGGATCGCCGCGAAGAGGATCAGAGCGGCGGCGAACGGCGGGCCGTACGGTGTTCGGCGCATGGCGAGACCGGCGACCGTGAGCATGCTGAAGAGCGCCAAATCGACGTTTCCGCGCTCGACTCCGAGCATCACCGCCGGAGAACACAGCGCAAACCCGTACACGAGTGCATCGCCGATCGGTGCCTGTCGTGGAAGGACGAGAACCGCGGCGACGAAGAAGGCGACGACGATGAGGCCGCCGATGACATACGTGTCGTCCTGTCCGAGGCCGAGGCCG
>DASTWH010000133.1:0-13364 GCA_035758735.1 Gaiellaceae bacterium | reverse complement strand
GGTCATGCCGACCGTGTGCTTCACGGGCCGCTCGGTGAGCAGCGACGCGAGCGCCGTCGCCATCGTGATGCCTGCGCTCGGGCCGTCCTTCGGGATCGCGCCAGCGGGCACGTGGACGTGGAACGCACGGCTCTCGAACAGATCCTCGTCGATGCCGAGCTGCGGCGCGAGCGCGCGAACCGCGGAGAGGGCGATCTGCGCCGACTCCTTCATCACGTCGCCGAGCTGCCCGGTGAGGACGAGCTTGTCGCCATCCTTGTGCGACGTGGCCTCGATGAAGAGGACATCGCCGCCGGTGGCGGTCGCCGCAAGTCCCGTCGCAACGCCGGGCACGGCCGTTCGCTCCGCGACCTCGCGGTAGAACTTCCGTCGGCCGAGCGCCTCGCGAACCGCTTCTTCGTCGACCTCGATGGGTGGCTCGGTCTCCTCGGAGGCGATCTGCGTCGCAGTCTTGCGGAGCACCGTCCCGAGCTCGCGCTCGAGCTGGCGGACGCCGGCCTCGCGCGTGTACTCGCTGACGACGATCTCGATCGCGTCGTCCGTGATCGCCACCTCGTCCTCGCGCAGCCCATTCCGCTCGCGCTGGCGCGGCCAGAGGTACCCCTTGGCGATCGCGACCTTCTCGTCGGTCGTGTAGCCGTCGAAGCGGATGACCTCCATCCGGTCGAGCAGCGGCCCTGGGATCGTCTCGGCCATGTTCCCGGTCGCGATGAAGAAGACCTGGGAGAGGTCGAGCTCGACGTCGAGGTAGTGGTCGCGGAACGAGTGGTTCTGCGCCGGGTCGAGAACCTCGAGAAGCGCCGACGACGGGTCGCCGCGCCAGTCGGCGCCGACCTTGTCGACCTCGTCGAGCATGATCACCGGGTTCATCGTCCCCGCGTCGCGGAGCGCGCGAACGAGCCGTCCGGGAAGCGCGCCGATGTACGTGCGCCTGTGCCCGCGGATCTCCGCCTCGTCGCGGATGCCGCCGAGCGACATGCGCACGAACTCACGACCGGTCGCCCGGGCGATCGACTCGCCGATGGAGGTCTTGCCGGTTCCGGGCGGGCCGATGAGCGTGAGGATGGCGCCGGAGCGCTTGTCGTCCTCGACGCCCCGCTCCTTGCGGAGCTTCTCGACGGCGATGTACTCGACGATGCGGTCCTTCACGTCCTCGAGGCCCGCGTGGTCCGCGTCGAGCACCTCGCGCGTGTACTTCGGGTCGAGCCGCTCCTCCGAGCGCTTGCTCCATGGAACCGCGAGCAGCCAGTCGAGGTAGTTGCGGATGACGCTCGCCTCGGGCGACTGGTCGCCCATGCGGTCGAGCCGCGAGAGCTCCTGCTCCGCCTGCTCGAGGACGTTCTCGGGCATCTCCGCCTCGGCGATCTTCCGCCGGTACTCCTCGACGACCGAGGCCTCGTCCTCACCGAGCTCCTTGCGGATCGAGTCGAGCTGACGCCGGAGGATGTACTCACGCTGCTGCTTCTCGACGCCGGACTCGACGTCCTCCTGGATGCGCTGACGCACCTGCATGAGCGCGAGCCGCTCGCGCTGCAGCTCGAGTGCGAGCTCGAGTCGCGCGCGGACGTCGACCGTCTCGAGCAGCTTGACCTTCTGCTCGAACGTGATGTCCGGCGAGTAGCCGGTGGTGTCGGCCAGGGCGCCCGGCTCGCTGATCGAGCGCACGAACGCTGCGATGCGGCCGTCGTCCCCTCGCAGCTCGAGGATCTCCTCGACCACGGCCCGGTACTCGCGCTCGAGCTCGCGGATGCGTCCGTCTGCGGCCTCGGGATCGGGGTGCTCCTCGACCTCGACGAAGAGCCGACCCTGCGAGTCGGACGCGGCGGCGCCGGCGACACCACGGTGCAGCCCTTCGAGCGCAACGGCGCGGCCGCCGCCGGGAAGGCGGATGCGGTCCGTGACCTGCGCGACGGTCCCGACCTTAGCGTACTCGTCGTCGTGCTTGGGCACGAGCAGCACGCGATCCTCGTCGCCGACGTCGACGGTCAGGGTGACGTTCATGTTCGGGAAGACGACGATGTCTTCCAGAGGGACGAGAAGAAGACGTGTGGAGTTCTCGGTCTCGCTCACGATGCTCTCTTTCGTACGGATGCCATAGCTGGTTCAGAAACTGTACCGGCTACCGCGTGGCCGTCGTCGGGCGGTTTCTCAGCCTTCTGTACGCCGCAGCCGCTGCAGCGTGATGGCCGCAACACGGCCTGCAAGCCGGTCGGACGAGAGCGAAACGCCCCAGGGCCTGTACGTCATCACCCCGGCGACGAAGACGCCACCGCTCCAGAACACGAGCCCGGTGTCGTGACGCGCCGCGCTGATCCACCCGGCCTTGTGACAGACCTCGACGCCGTGCTCGGACCGTAGCGTCGTGTCGAGCTTCGGCTGGTCGCGGACGTGCGCCGTGAGCCAGAGGAGGTGACGGGCGTCGGCGGCCGTGAAGCCGAAATGCGAGGACCGCAGCGGACCCTTGTCCCCCGACGCGAGCCAGATCGCGCGCCAGAGCGAGGTCATGTCCCACGCGGTCGTGTACTTGCCGACGCCGAAGGCCGGCGTCTCGTCGACGCGGACCGGGATGCGGCTCGACAACGAGCGGATGACCTCGTAGCCGCCGTACATGAGCGTGTCCTTGAGCCCGAGCGACCGCATGAGGTCGTTCACGCGATACGCACCGGAGCTGGTCGAACCACCGAGCCAGACGAGGAGCGCGTTCGCGGCGGCGTCGTCCGAGGGGATGATCATCTCGCGCAGGAGGCCGTCCAGGTACGAGCCCGACGGCGGAGTCCCCGAGTAGCGCGAGAGCACGGTTGCCGCGATGGCGAGCTTCACGGTGGAGGCCGCGGGGAACCGGGCTTTCGCGTTCCACGCGGCACCGGACCCTCCGGTGAGGCTCTGGACGTAGTACGCGGACGTCCCGGCGTACTTCCGGACGTGCGCATCGAGCTTCCTTCCGAGGGTTCGATCGAGCTTGCTCGCGACGATCCGCGGCCTGGCCGCAGCGGGAAGCCCGAAAACGTCGTGGACATGGACCGACGAGCGGCGCCCGCCCCTCGCAACTGTCGTAACGCGCACCGTCACGTCGCCGAGCGGCAGCCGCACGTGCAGCGTGAAGCGACGACCGTCGAGGGGCTTCGACGCGAGCCGCTTGCCGTTCGCGAAAACGAGGACCCGCATCGTGCCGCGGGCTGCCCTTCCGGTCACGAGGCCGTACGAGATCTGGCGGGCCGCAGGCTGCTCGATCGCCGGCGGAGGAAGCGCAGGCGTCGCGATCACGCGTCAACAGTAGCTTTGCCCGCGTGAGGATCCTGGCCCACCTCGATCTCGACGCCTTCTTCGCCGCGGTCGAGGAGCTCGAGGATCCGAGCCTCCGGGACAGGCCGCTCGTCGTCGGCGGCGACCCGCACGGACGCGGCGTCGTCTCGACCGCGAACTACGCGGCGAGGACGTTCGGGATCCACTCCGCCATGAGCGCTGCGGAAGCCCTCCGCCGCTGCCCGCACGCCGTCTTCCTCCGTCCACGGCACGCGCTCTACCGCCAGTACTCGCGCGTCGTCTGGGACACCGTCGGCGAGATCGTCCCACGCGTGGAGCGAACCGGGATCGACGAGGGCTACCTCGACCTCGGCACCGTAGCGACGGACTTCACGCACGCGCGAGCGATCGCGTCCGCAGTCCAGACCGCCGTACGAGGCCGCACGAGCCTCACCTGCTCGCTCGGCGTCGGAACGTCGAAGGTCGTCTGCAAGATCGCCTCCGACCGGCGAAAGCCTGGCGGAATGACGGTCGTGCGACCGGGAACCGAGGCCGCATTCCTCGCGCCGCTGCCGGTTCGCCTGCTTCCGGGCGTCGGTCCGCGCGCCGAAGCGAGGCTCCGCACCGCCGGGGTCGAGACGATCGGAGCGCTCGCCGCGCTGGAAGGCGTCGAGCTGAGAACGCTCCTTCCCGGCTCGCTCGGCCCGCTCCTGCGCGATCGCGCACAGGGGATCGATGCCCGTGACCTCGACCTCGAGCTCGAGCCGGTCTCGGTCTCCGCGGAGGACACGTTCGAGCGCGACCTGCTCGACCGCCAGCGTCTCCACGACGAGGTACGCCGGCTGTCCGACCTCGTCTCCGAGCGGCTCCGCAACTCGGGGCTCTCCGGTCGCACCGTCACGGCAAAGCTCCGCTACACCGACTTCTCCATTCGAACGCGCTCGACGACGCTCCCCGCCGCCGTGGACGACGCGCGCCTCATCGGCGACGTCGCATGCAGCCTCCTCGACCGTGGGCTCCGCGACCGTCCGGGCGCGCTCCGGCTCGTCGGTGTCGGCGTGTCGGGGCTCTCGCCGCACCGGCAGCTGACGCTCGACGAGTCGTAGAGTCCGCCGATGCTCGAGGCGCTCTTCTGGGGGCTCGTGACCGCGGGCTCGCTGTGGGTCGGGGCGGCGCTCGCTTCCTTTGCCCGCCTGAGCCAGCGGATGATCGGCCTTGCGATGGCATTCGGCGCCGGGGCCCTGATCGCCGCGGTCGCGTACGAGCTCGTCATCGACGCGTTCGAGACGGATTTGAGACTCGCGTCGATCGGCTTCGCCTGCGGTGGCTTGACCTTCTACATCGGGGACGTGCTGATCGACCGCATGGGCGGCCAGGGCCGGAAGAGCATGACCGGCGAGAGCCAGCTCGCCGGTAGCGCGACCGCCATCGTGCTCGGCACCGTGCTCGACGGTATCCCTGAGTCGTTCGTGCTCGGCTCGTCGCTCCTCCAGGAGGGCGCCGTGCCCACGGCTGTCGTCGTCGGCGTGTTCGTCTCGAACGTGCCCGAGGCGCTGTCCGGCTCCGCCGGGCTGCTTCAGGCCGGGTGGTCGCGGATGCGCATCTTCCGGATGTGGACCTACGTCGTCGCCGCGTCGGTGACGGCGACCATCCTCGGCTACGAGCTCCTCGACGAGATCGGCTCGACGAGCGGGGCGTTCGTCACGGCGTACGCGGCGGGAGCGCTGCTCGTCATGCTCACCGACACGCTCATCCCCGAGGCGTTCGAGCTCGGCGGCCGCGAGGCCGGGCTCGTCACCGCACTCGGATTCGCCGTGGGCTTCGGTCTGAGCTAGGAACGCAGCAGCGGGCGTGTGAGGCATGTCGGGCCGCCGTCGCCCTTTCGCGAGATCTCCTCGCCGCGGTAGACGACGACGTCGACGCCGGCTCGCTCCATGCGGCGGCGCGTCTCCGGGCTCCCGTCGAGCGCGAGCGCCTGCCGGGGCCCAAGGGCGAGCACGTTCGAACCCTGGGTCTCGAACTCCTCGTCGGGAACCTCCACGACCTCGATCCCGCGCTCCGCGAGGAGCTCCAGCAGCCGCACGGGCGCGATCCTCGGATAGACGAGCGCCAGGTCGCGGTCGAGCGGGGAGATGAAGCTCATGAGGTGCATGACCTCGCCGCGTCCGTTCCAGTGCGGAAGGTCGAAGGTCAGCACCTGCACGCCCGGAAAGGCGTTTGCGAAAGCAGCGACCGCGTGCTGGTTCGTGCGGTAGCCGATCCCGACGAGGAGCGTCTCTGCGTCGAGCCACACGGTGTCGCCGCCTTCGGCGACGACCGGATCCTCGAGCTCGGCGACAATCGGGACGTCGGCCTCGGTGAGCGCCTCGGCGATCGCCGCGGGCTCGCTGCGGCGTCCCTCCTTCCCGGGCCGGAGGAGCACCGCCCCGGCGCTGCCGACGAGGACCGGGTCGTAGACGTAGATCGCGTCCGGGTTGCCGGGGTCGTGCCTCGAGACGACGACCTCGGCGCCGGCGTCCTCGAGCAGCCCGCGGAGAGCGTCGTGCTCGGCCGCAGCTTCCGAGTGATCCGGAGCAGCGCGCCAGCCGTACTCCCGCCACCGTGCGCCGTCCTCCTGCAACGGCGGGCGAACGAGGACCCGTTCGAGACGTCCGGTCATCGACTGCGATCCGAACCGAGGCATCGCGGGAACCTACACAGCGTTCTCGGGGATCCGATCCTCGAGGAGCACGGCCCGGAGAGCCGAGACGACGAGCATGCCCATCGCGAGGCGCGTCTCCCGCGTGGCGCTGGCGATGTGCGGCGTGAGCACGACGTTCTCCATGCCGAGGAGCTCTTCGCTCACCGCGGGCTCGTGCTCGAAGACGTCGAGTGCAGCGCCGGCCAGCCTCCCCGCCTGCAACGCCTCGACGAGCGCCGACTCGTCGACGACCGGCCCGCGCGCCGTGTTCACGAGCACCGCGGTCGGCCTCATCGCGGCAAACGCCTCGCCGTCGACCAGGTGACGCGTCTCTGGCGTCAGCGGGCAGTGCAGGCTGACGACGTCGGCCTCCGCGAGTGCTGCACGCAGGTCGTCGTCTCGGCCGGCGAAGCTCGCCCTCGCGCCGAGCGCCTCTGCCAGCTCGGCCGTCCGGCGGCCGATCCGCCCAGGCCCGACGACGAGCAGCGCCTTCCCCTCGAGCCCCTCGCCCACCATGAAGTCCGGACCCCACTCCCACTCGTCGCGACGGCGCAGGGAGCGATCGCCTTCGACGATCCGGCGGAGAAGAGCCAGCATGAGAGCGATCGCGTGCTCCGCCGTCGTGTTCGTGAGCACACCGGGGGTGTTCGAGACGACGACGCCGCGTTCCCTCACCGCCGAGAAGTCGATGTTGTCGAGCCCCACTGCGTAGTTCGCGACGATACGGAGTTGCGGCCCGGCCGCGTCGAGGAAGGCCGCATCGACGGGAATCGCGGGCGTCGTGACGACACCATCCGCGCCCGCCGTGCCTCCGACGAGCTCGAACGAGGTTGAGAGCTCCTGCTCGATCTCGGCGGGGACGCCCGCCGCCTCGTGCACACGCGGGCGCGGCATCCGCTACTCGTCGACGATGCGCGGGTCGTGCGACGAGGAGTAGACGTCCTTCCGGAGGATCAGGCCGCCCTCGAACGGAAACACGTCGATCCCGTCCCACTCCACGCGCTGTCCGGAGCGGCTCGTGGCCGTGGCCGTCCACTCGCTGACGACGAGGCCGTCCCGCGCATACAGCCGGCGTCCCGTGAAGCGGAGGTCGGGGTTGCGCTCGAAGATCCGCGCGATGTGCTCCCCGACCGCGTCGCCCTCCACGCGGTCGCCGGCAGTGTGGTTCTCGAACACCATTCCCGGAGCATGGAAGGCCAGGATCGCCTGGAGGTCCTGGGCGTTCCAGGCGTCGTTGTAGCGCTCGATCGTCCTCTCCAGCTCGTCTGCGGCGTCGCGCGGGTCCATGCGTCCGAGTATCGCATCGCAGCTGCGTCCGTGTCCCCGCTGCAATTGTCGGGCGCGATTTGCCGTCGCGCTATCTGGAGTGTCGATCGAATTCGCAGTGAGATATTTACAATTCGAGCTTGCATTGGATCGAGTGATCGTCTATTCTCCGTCGACCAATCATGCAGACCTGCGCCAACATCACGAGATTGACCACCCTTGCGGCACCCGCCGCGACGGAAGCGTCGTACCCGCATGGCGTCTTCAGGACGCGGCGGAACGGCGTCGTCCGAGCCCTCGCTGGGAGGTATGCGCGCTAGCCCGCTAGCCGCATAACGAAGCCAGTCGAGGGCGACCCAACCGGGTCGCCTTCGTCGTTTTGGAGGCGACCACCACGTGCGATGAGAAAGGTGATGCTCAACTTGAAAAAGCTCTAGAACGAATCGAGGCCCCGCCTGAGAGAGAAAGACTGCTCCTGCGCTCGGTGCCGAAATTGCGCTTCGACATTAGCGTCAGCTTTTGCCTGCGGATTCCGGCGAGTGTACGAGACTCGGGCTCCAAAGCCCCTCCACGATGACGTCGTCCCGCGGATGTGCACCCTCGCGGCCGGCGATCCAGGGTCGAAGGGTAGGCGAGTGGCATGGACATAGGAGGCTCGGCACGCGTGTCGAGCGCCGTATGAGTACCGAGGTGCCTTTGCGTCGACCTCCCACGTGGAGCTGGACGGAGAGGCACGATCCGGGATCGTCTAACCGGCAGGACACCACGCTCTGAACGTGGAGATCGAGGTTCGATCCCTTGTCCCGGAGTAGTCCGCAGCATGACGATCGTCCTCGCGGACGACCGCCATGCGCGAAGGCCCCTGAAGCCGGTCGCCTTGCGACCGGATCGATGCGACTGGCCTATCGAACAGCCTGGCGCACCTGACTCACATCGAGGTGGCGGAACGGCAGACGCGCGGCGTCGAGAGCGCCGTGGGCGACGCCCATGAGGGTTCGACTCCCTCCCTCGATACTCGCGGGCGAGTAGCTCAATCTGGATAGAGCGCTTGTCTTACAAACAAGAGACTGCTGGTTCGAATCCAGCCTTGCCCATCGCATGTGGTCGAAGCTCAGCCGGTAGAGCGCCCGCCTGAAACGCGGGGCGTCGCAGGTTCGATTCCTGCCGACCACGCTGTTCTCTCTGTCCGCAGGCGACTTAAGACCCCTGAAGCCGGCCGCTTCGCGCCCGGGTCGCAGCGGTGACTGAACCCAAAACACGGCTCCGTAGCTCAAGGGAGAGCTCCCGGCTCTTACCCGGGGAAGCGCTGGTTGGAACCCAGCCGGGGTCACCATCTGGAAGGACTGCCATCGGCGCGGTATGCCGTCTCGAAAACGGCTGGGTCGCGAGATCTTGGGGGTTCGACTCCCTCTCCTTCCGCCTCTGGAGGCATGGCCGAGCTGGAAAGGCAGCGCGTTGCTAGCGCGCAGGCGGCTCACGTCGTCCGCAGGTTCGAGTCCTGCTGCCTCCGTACCGCCCCGTAGCTCAGCGGAGCAGAGCGGTGGGCTTCGAACCCACGTGCGCCCGTTCGATTCGGGCCGGGGCGTCCAATTCGATGCGACGTCGTTCAACGGTAGGACGGCCGGTTGTTACCCGGCGAATGCTGGTTCGACCCCAGCCGTCGCAGCCATTTGCACCTCCATGCCCCGATCGTCTAACGGTCGAGGACGCCGGTCTCTCACACCGGAAGCGCGGGTTCGATTCCCGCTCGGGGTACTGCATCACAGCACGCCCTCGGACGCGTCTGGAGACGCGACCCGGTTGTCTGCCGGGCGAGGCGGGTTCGACTCCCGTCGAGGGCGTTCTCTCTCGCCGTAGCTCAGTGGTGAGCACCACGCTTCTACCGTGGGGGACGGGGGTTCGACTCCTCCCGGCGAGACTGCGTCGCACGGCTAGAAGCGAGCCCCCGGGCTGTGATCCCGGCAAGCAGGGTGCGATTCCCTGGCGACGCCTCGTGCCGACGCTGTGTTGTCGCAACGACCCGGCCGCGACAGCGGCCGGCTTCAGGGATTTGCGCGATCGGAAGTCCGCGTTAGCGGCGTTCCGATCTGTGCCGACAGAATCGACGACAGGCTGACTGGGCAAGCGCCGCTCTGATACGGCGGTGAAGCGTGGTTCGATTCCACGGTCGTCGACCTTCCGGGCGCCGTCAGGGCCGCGCCCGGCACCTCTGGCTGTAGGGGAGAGGCCATCCCGCCGGTTTTGGGCACCGGAGATCGCTGGTTCGACTCCAGCCAGCCAGACCTCGCGCGGTAGAGGAGGGGCCGTCCTCGCGAGCCTCATGAGCTCGAGACCGTGGGTTCGAATCCCACCCGCGCCACTCACCTGCGGACGCTGAGCACGGGAGAGCTCACCGCGCTGTAACCGCGTCGCCTCTGGCTGTGGTGGTTCGACTCCACCTGTCCGCACTCACACCGAGACGAGGCACTCGGCCGTCGACGCTTCCGACGTCCTCGACATGCGCGGGGACGAGGGCCTGTGCTGGCCCCATCGGCGGCCGACCTCCTCGTCCATCGCCTGGAAGGAGGGAGCCATGCTCACGAACGACACGCAGACGATCTGGGCTCCACTCGCCGAGATCGCGATGAGCGAACGCGCGCATCGCAGCCTGAGTGCGGCGACGATCCAGCGGTACCGCGGCTGGCTCGAGCAGGGTCACGACGCGCCGGCGATCCGCATCGCGCGGGTCGGCGACGTCTTCGTCGTGCGCGACGGACGACACCGGGTCGCAGCGGCGCTCGCAGCCGGCCACCGTTTCATCGAGGCGAAGGTGCGGCCCATGGCCAGATGGCTCCGCCGGCTCGGCCGCAGCGCACGACGACCTCTGGGCGACGCGCCTTCACCCGCCGCCGCCCAGACCACGGGGATGAGGTTCTTCTGGAAGAACGCCTCGCTTGCACCGAGGAGGAGCGGGTTCGACCCCCGCCGTCTCCACTCGCTGTGCGCGCGATCGGAAGCCGCCGATGCGCGGACTCCGATCGCGCGAACACCCTCAAGCGGGCTGCTTCACAGCCCGGTCGCGGTGCGCTTCGCACCGCATCTGCCTCCGTAGTGTCAACGGCGAGCACGCGCCTTTTGTACGGACGTAGTGCGGGTTCAAATCCTGCCGGAGGCTCCTTCGAACGCCCGTAGCTCAGCGGACGCGAGCGCTGCCTTGCGAGGGCAGAGGACGCTGGTTCGACTCCAGCCGGGCGTACTTCTCGAATGCGGACGTAGCTCATCGGGATAGAGCACCGGAGCGCCACTTCGGCGAGGCCCGTTCGAGCCGGGCCGTCCGCTCTCGTAGATTCGTGGTGCAACGGAAGCACGCCGAGCTCCAACCTCGGAGATCCGGGTTCGAATCCTGGCGAGTCTGCTGCACGACCCGTCGCGGGCCGGAGCGAGTCGGTTATCTCATGGACAGAAGGGCGCAAGCCCTCGCGGTTCGAAGCCGCGGACCCGATCGCATCTCATGACCGCGACATATCAAGACTGCTGCGGGCCGGATGGTCTCCGGTTATCGACACGCATCGACGAGGTCGCGGGTTCGAATCCCGCTCGGAGCTTCATCGTGCTCCGGTAGCTCAGTGGCAGAGCCGTACCCTGGACGCCCAGCAACCACGACCGCGGCAGCACCATCTGATCCGGCTGCGGGCCGGACTGGAGCGGTTCTCGGTAGAGCACCCGGCGCGAGCCGGGAGGTCGGCGGGTTCGAGTCCCGCCCCGGGGCGGCCGCGCCGCCCCGGTAGCTCAGCTCAGAAAGGTCCGCCCCAACCGACACGACCGCAGCACTTCCCGACGAGAGGAGGGACGCCATGTCGTACCTGGCTCAGCACGTGCTGCGGCGTCCCGTCTCGGCACGACCCGGCGCTCACGTCGACGAGCGCATCGTCCTCAACCTGCCCGACTTCGACGGCGGCGCCCACGTGCGTGCGGTCGTCGAGGACACGTCGGCTCAGCGAGTGCGTCGGCGACGGATTCCGTCGCCACGAGTGAAGCTCCGCATCACCGACTGCGACAGCGCGATCCACCTGGAGTTCTCGGTGGACTCGGCTGCGGAGCGAGAGAACTCGCTGCACAAGATCAGCACACTCATCGCCTCGCTCGAGCGCTTCCGCGGCGGGCTCGAGGCCGAGGCGGCGCTCCGCGTCGAGCGCGAGCGTCGCCCACGAACACGAAAGGAGGCTCGATGTCCTACCTGAAGCGATTCGGCACGCTCCGCGTGCCCCAGTCGGCGCCGCTCCCGGGCTCGGGCCAGGTGCCGAACAGCGCGGGCGGCTACGCCTGGGGGATCGACGACTGGGCGCGGCTCCGCCGCTTCCTGATCCTCGGCTCGGAGGGCGGTAGCTACTACGCGTCCGAGAAGAACCTGACACGCAAGAACGCGAAGGCGGTCGCAAACTGCGTGGCGCAGGACGGCCTGCGCGCGGTCGCGGAGATCGTGGCCGTGAGCACGGATGGCCGCGCGCCGAAGAACGACCCTGCGATCCTCGCGCTCGCGCTCGCCGCGGGCCGGGGTGACGAGGCGACGCGCAAGGCCGCTCTCGAGGCGCTGCCTCGGGTGTGCCGAACGAGCACGCACCTGTTCCAGTTCGCGGTGTTCGTCGAGGCGTTCCGCGGTTGGGGCCGCTCGCTCCGCCGCGGGATCGCCCGCTGGTACGCCGAGCAGCCCGTCGACGCACTCGCCTACCAGGCAGTGAAGTACCGCCAGCGCGAGGGCGTGACGCATCGCGACCTGCTGCGCCTGTCGCACCCTGCGACGAGCGTCAGCGCGCGGAACCCGACGGTCGAGGTGTCGGCGGAGCACGAGCGCCTCTTCGAGTGGATCGCGCGCGGCGGGAGCGCCGACGGGCTTCCACGCATCGTCGAGGGCTTCGTCCGAGCTCAGTCGGCTGCGTCGCCGAAGGAGTCGGCGGAGCTCGTCCGCGAGTACCGCCTCCCTCGCGAGGTGGTACGGAGCGAGCACCTGGCGTCGCAGGACGTCTGGGAGGCTCTGCTCGAGGACATGCCGATGACGGCGCTCATCCGCAACCTCGCGACGATGACGCGTGTCGGCGTCCTCGCTCCACGCTCGACCGCTCGCGCCAAGGTGATCGAGCAGCTGGGCGACACGGAGCGCCTGCGCAAGGCGCGGGTGCACCCGATTGCCCTGCTCGCTGGGCTCCGGACGTACCAGTCCGGTCGCGGCGCTCGCGGCAAGCACCGCTGGAACCCGCTCGGCGGTGTGGTCGACGCGCTCGACGCCGCGTTCTACGCGGCGTTCGGCAACGTCGAGCCGAGCGGTCGACGGATGCTCCTCGCGCTCGACGTCTCGGGCTCGATGACATGGGGTGAGGTCGGCGGCATCCCGGGCCTGACGCCGCGCGACGCGTCGGCGGCGCTGGCGCTCGTGACGGCCGCGACCGAGGAGGAGCCGGAGATCGTCGGCTTCTTCACCGGCAAGGGCGGCTTCCTGAAGCGTGGTCGCCCGCTCCACTGGGGCTACCAGGACGGCCTCACACCGCTCTCGATCTCGCCGCGCCAGCGGCTGGACGATGCGGTGAAGGCGGTCTCGGACCTGCGGTTCGGCGGCACGGACTGCGCGCTGCCGATGCTGTACGCGCAGGCACGTGAGCGGGAGATCGACACGTTCGTGATCTACACCGACTCGGAGACGTGGGCCGGCAACATCCACCCGGCCGACGCGCTCCGCGCGTACCGACGAGCGTCGGGCATCGACGCCTCGCTGGTCGTGGTCGGGATGGTCTCGAACGGCTTCTCGATCGCCGACCCGAACGACGGAGGGATGCTCGACGTCGTGGGCTTCGACACCGCGACGCCGCAGCTCATCTCCGACTTCGCCCGCGGCGCTCTCTGAGACGGGGGCGCCGCGAGGCGCCTACCCACGAGAGAGGAGAGCGACATGCACCTGCACATCGTGCGCGTCGCGGCACGGCCACGGTTCGCGCCACGGCCGGCGCCGCGTCCGGCGAAGGTGATCGTCCTCGAGGCACGCCGCCAGGCGCGCATCGAGGCGGCGCGGCGGGAGTGGCAGCGCCCGCGACCGGCCGCGTGACGACGAGGAGATGACGGCGCCTCGCCGAGCCGTCCAGGCGAGGCGCCCGACGCAACCAAGAGACAGAAAGGAGAACCGATGTCTGCGCAGCTCGCGGCGATC
>DASTWH010000141.1:0-6168 GCA_035758735.1 Gaiellaceae bacterium | reverse complement strand
CGCCGTCGCGATCCTGCCGCGGCTTCGTGTCGGAGGGCGGCAGATGATGGAGTCCGAGCTTCCCGGTCCGGAGATCGCCCAGCTCGGCGAGCGCATCCGGGCACTCGCCCGCGTGCTGTGGGCGTTCTACATCGCGATGACGGTCGTCCTGACGCTGCTCCTCGCGTCGCTGGGCTGGCTCGGGATCGACGACGAGATGACGCCGTATCAGGCTCTCGCGCATGCGTTCGCGACGATGCCCACCGGCGGGTTCTCACCGAAAGCGGACTCGCTTCAGAGCTTTTCGCCCGAAGCCCAGTGGATCATCGCGCTGTTCATGTTCCTCGCGGGCATGAACCTCGTCCTTCTCTACCGCGGCCTCGTCCGGCGGCGACCGCGCCTGTTCGCTCGCGACGAGGAGTTCCGGCTCTATGCGTTGTTCGTGGCCGTCGCATCCGTCGCGCTGCTCATCCAGCTCTGGAGCTACGGGATCGCCGAAGGCGAGGAAGCGGTACGGACGGCGGTCTTCCAGGCGATCTCGATCATCACGACGACCGGGTTCGCCACCACGGACTTCGCGCTGTGGCCCGTCATCTCGCTGCTCACGCTCTTCGCGCTGATGTTCTCGGGCGGCTCGGCGGGTTCGACCACGGGGTCGATCAAGGTCGTCCGCCACCTGCTCCTCGGGAAGGTGCTCCGACGCGAGCTCGATCAGACCGTGAGCCCCGAGGTGGTCATGCCGATCCGCCACAACGGCGCTCCGGTGGACGAGCGCACGCTGCGCGCAATCGCCGCGTTCATCCTCCTCTACGTCGGCTTCTGGGCGGTCGGGGCGTCGGTGATCGCGATCGACTCCGCAATCTCGAACGTCCCGCTGAGCCCCCTCGACACGCTCGCCGTCGCCGCGAGCGCGCTCGGGAACGGCGGACCCGGGTTCGGGATCACCGGCCCGTTCGGGTCGTTCGCGCCGCTCGGCGACGTCTCGAAGCTCACGATGATCGTCCTCATGTGGCTGGGACGCCTCGAGATCATCCCCGTCTTCGTGCTCGCGACGCGCCACTACTGGCGCTTGTAGCGGCCCTCGGTATCACACGCGTGCGACCGCCAAGCGTGCGCCTTCAGGGATCTTCGCGCGATCGGAATCTGCGCTCGCAGATTCTCGATCTTGCGCTCTATTTGGGGGCGCCGAGCAGCGCGCGGCGGAGATCCAACGCCGCCGGCGTCGGGACGACCGCGAGCACCTGATCGCCCGGGCGCAGCACCGTCGTGGGCTCGACGAGCTCCGTCCGCCCCTGCCGGAAGACCGAGATGAGGCGCGAGCCGGACGGAAGCGACAGCCCACCCGCCTTCTTGCCGGCAGCGGGGGAGCTTCCCTCGACCTGTACCTCCACGACAGCGAGGCCCTCCTTCTGGAGCTCGAGGAGGCGGACGAGACCGTGCTCCGGTACCTCGTGCTCGACCAAACCGAGGATGCTGGTCGTCGCGCAGACGGTCTGCGTGATCCCGAGCAGGTCGAAGTGCTGCTGGTTGCGCGGGTCGTTTACGCGGGCGACCGCCTTGCGGACGCCGTATGCCTCCTTCGCGATCTGCGAGATGACGAGGTTGTCCTCGTCGTCGCCCGTCACCGCGAGAAGCAGCTCCGGCGGCCGCGCGATCCCGGCGCGCTCGAGGACAGCGACCTCGGTCGCGTCGCCGCGAATGACGACGGGCCCGAACTCCTCCTCGAGCCGGGCGAAGCGATCCGCCCGTTGCTCGATGAGCGTGAGCTCGTGCCCGAGGTCGAGGAGCGAGCGCGTGACGTTGGAGCCGACCTTTCCACCTCCCGCGACGATGACGTACATCAGGCGGGCGCGGCCTTCGGCGCCGCGGTGCGAACGGTCTCGAGGAGCGACGAGATCGCTGTCTGCGTCGGGCACACGATGCTCATCCCGCGGTCGGAGTAGAGCTTCGCGCGCGCCGGGTCGAGAATGCGGACGACGACCGTCGGCACTCCGTAGCGCAACTGCAGCACCTGTCCGATCACGATGTTCGTGTTGTCGCCCGCGGTCGAGACGACGGCCGCGTCGGCGTCCGCGACTCCGGCCTCCTCGAGCACGGTGACGTCCATCCCGTGCCCGACGACGAACCCACCGCGCCAGGTCGGGCCGAGACGGCCGAGCGCGTCCTCGTCCTCGTCCACGACCGTGAGGTCCCAGCCGTCGGCGGCAAGACCCCTCGCGACGGCGGAGCCGACCCGACCGCACCCGATGACGACCCCTCTCACGGCCGCCCAGCCTACTCCTCTGACGCCGCCTGCCGCCGGTCACTTTCGGCCGGCGAAGCTGCCTCCGTGACTGCTGACGACGGCCCTACGACGTCAGTTTTCGAATACCCCGTCGGGGAACGCGACGACGAGCACCTCGCACGGCGCGCGGCGAAGGACGAAGTCGACGGTCGGCGAGAAGAAGCGGGACTGGCGCCGCCAGCGCGGCGACGAGCCGAGGACGATGAGGTCGGCGTTCCGCCGGCTCGCCTCGTCGACGATCGCGTGACCGATCGACCGCGCGCGCACGACGTCGCCGTGCACCTCGACTCCATAGTCGAGCCCCAGAGCCTGCGCCTCGCCGAGCGAGGAGTCCACCCGCGCTGCGACCTCGGCCGGCAGCTCGCCCTCGAGTTCGTACTTGCGGGGGACACGGACGACCGTGATCGCCTCGATCGTCGCGCCGCGCTCCTTCGCGAGCGCGATTGCCGTCGCGACCATCTCCTCGCCTATGTCGCCCAGCTTCATCGGAACGAGGATGCGACTGAACTCCGCGCCCGCCGGCAGGATGTGCACCGGCATCACGTGCTCGAGCAGGCCACGGCGCCGCTTGCGGCGGACAAGCACGAAGACGACGAGACCTGCCGCGAGCCAGACGGGGCCGGCGTAGCGAGCACCGGCGTGCGTGAGCATCGAGAGGATCCAGATCGCGAAGGTCAGCGGCGCGCCGATGAGCGCGGCAACGGGTAGGCGATGACCGCGGATCGTGACGTTCGGCCTCGCGAGGAACGGACGCTCGAGGTCGGGCTCGCGCATGCGCAGACGGATGACGGCGAGCTGCGCAGCCGTGAACGCGATGAGGACGCCGAACGAGTACAGGCTTGCGAGGAAGGTCGGGTCGCCGTCGGCGGCCACCTCCGTCACGACGATGAGCACGATCGCGAACGCGGCGGCGAGCGCGATTGCCTCACTCGAGACGACCGCACGGCGCTCGAGCCGCGCAAACTCACGAGGCAGCGACCCGTGCTCCGCCAGCGAGTAGGTCAGCCGGGTGATCCCCGAGAACGACGTCGTCGCAGCGCCGATGAGGATGAGAACGCCGGAGATCCCGACGGCGACCTCGAGCGCATCCACCAGGATCGCCGGAAGCTCGCCGTCGAAGGCTGCAGCGATCCCGACGAGCGGGAGCTCGAGCCACTCCTCTCCGAGGGCCGTCTCGCCCCCACTGACGGGGTATGCCGAGAGCCCGATCGCCCCGATGAGGACGGTCACGACGACGACGAGACCGATGGCCGAGAAGAGCGACCGTGGCAGCGTGCGGCCCGGCTCCGTCGTCTCCTCGGCGAGGTTCGCGACCGTCTCGAGCCCGGTGTACGCGAGCATGGCGAGCGGGAGTGCGAAAGCGAGGTCGCCCCAGTCCTGTCCCGTCGCGAAGCCCAGCCCGTCGACGAGGGTCGTCGGCGACAGAAGCATTGCGAGCCCGAGCAGCACCAGCAGGCTCTGGACGAGGAGATCGAGAAGGGCGACCCCGAGCGCTCCGAGATGAAGCCGCGTGCGGCGCAGGATGCGAACGCCGGCGATCACGAGGATCAGCCCGCAGCCGATGACGGCATCCCAGGGCGACTCGCGCAGCGCCGGCTCTCCCAGTGCGCCCGCGAGGTAGTGCGGAGCGAACATGGCCGACAGCGCCACGACGATGAGGAAGTCGAGGAACAGGACCCAGCCGGTGACGAATCCGGCCAGGTCGTTGAAGGCGCGCCGGACGAAGGTCGCTGCGCCGCCGGCCTCGGGCAGAGCGGTCGTCCCCTCGGCGTAGGAGAGCGACACGAGCACGAACGCCGCGCCCGCGACGAGCAGCACGAGCGGGGTGAGCCCGAGGGCGACGCCGGCGACGATCCCGAGCGCGATGTAGAGCGACGACGCGATCTCGCCGTACGCGACCGCGAAGAGCGCCGGGGCGTCCAGCACGCGCTCGAAGCCGCGGAGCTTACGCGCCATCAGCGCGTCCTCTGCCGCTCGAGGGTGAAGCGGCCGACGCCGAGGACGATGAAGAGCGCTCCGACGACGTACCCGACGACCCCGCCGCCTGCGGCGGCCGTCCGGACGAGGATCGCGACGCCGAGGACGGCGAACACGACCGAGAAGCCGTAGACGACGAGCGTGTACGGCTTCATCCGGCCGCACCCTCGGCCGCGATCATCACCCGACAGCTCGCGTGCTTCAGCACGTAGTCGACCGTCTTCCCGAAGACGGCGGTCTGGCGCGCCGTCAGGTTTCGGCGGGGCGAGCCGAGCACGATGATCTCGGCGTTGCGCGCGTCCGCCTCCGCGACGATCGCAGGCCCGGCTGCATGCGCGCGGTCGAGACGCGTCAGCACCCGCACGCCGTACGAGTCCCCGATGGCGACGGCCTCGTCGAGCTCGGCATTGCCGGTGGCCTCGAGGTCGGGGAACCGGTCCGTGACCGGGCGATCGAGCGGCACCTCGACGACGTTGAGCGCGATGATCCGCGCGCGCCGCTCGGCGGCCAGGCGGCACGCGACGTCCATCGCCGCATCCGAGGGCTGGCCGGGGATCACCGGTACGAGGAGATCGCGGTACTCGAGAGCCAGCGCCGGCCCGAGCGCAGGCGGGGCTTTCTCGACAGCCCGTACCGGCAGCTGGAGGAAGCGACGACGGTAGACGACGTAGCCGACGAGGCCGGCTGCCATCCATCCGAGGCCGACCCAGCGGGTCAGCGGGTTCTGGAAGACGAGCACGAGGAACGAGGCCCCGGTCGCGAGCCCGCCGACGAAGGCGAAAAGCGGCCACGTCCTGCCGCGCATCCGCAGGTTCGGACGCGCGAGGTAGGGAATCTCGGCGTCCGGAAGATCAGCCGCCCTGAGCCTGATCAGGGATGCGTGCGCGATGGTGAACGACAACGTCGCTCCGAGCGAGTAGAGCGTCCCGATGAAGTTCACGTCGCCCGGGAGGATCAGGAGGATCGGGGCGACGCCTGCGAAGAGGACGAGCGAGAGCCAGGGCGTCTTGAAGCGCGGGTGGAGTCGCCGCAGCGCCTCGGGCAGCTGCCGGTACGTCGCCATCGAGTAGGTGATCCGCGAGGCGCCGATCACACCTGCGTTGGTCGCGATGACCAGAATCGTGGCGGCGAGGATGCCGACGTAGACCTCGGCGACGTCGAGCAGGCGCCCCTCGAGGCCGATGTTCTCGACGACCCCGAGAATCGGGTCGTTCGCGTACCCGCCCTGCTCGGGCGGCAGCGCGAGCAGCGTCGTCAGCTCGCCGTCGATCCTCTCGACCGGCAGGGCCGAGAGCGCGACGAGCGGAAGCGTGAAGTAGATCGCGAAGACGGCGCCGGCGACGAGCTTGTATGCGTTCGGCACCGTGCGGACCGGGTCGCGCGCCTCCTCGGCGAGGTTCGACACGGTCTCCACCCCGGTGTACGCCAACATCGCGACCGGGATCGCGATGGCGAGGTTCCCCCACGTGGGCGCGACTCCCCAGTGCACGTTGTCGACGAGCGTCTCCGGGCTGAGGACGAGCGCGAAGCCGACGACGACGAGCAGCACCTGCGTCGCGAAGTCGACCACCGCGAGCGAGATCGAGAGCTTCGCGGCCTCCTGCACGCCGACGACGTTGAGCACGACGAGGACGACGATCACGACGGCGCCGCCGACGATGTCCCACGGGTTGGTCCGCAGCGGCTCCCAGAAGATCGAGAGGTAGTGCGGGACGAAGAATGCGGAGACGGCGACGGTGACGACGTATACGAGCATCTGAGCCCACCCGGCGGTGAAGCTCACGAGCTCGTCGAACGCGTGCCGCGCGAAGCTCGCGGACCCGCCCGCCTCCGGGAAGCGCGCGGTTCCTTCGGCATAGGTCGCGGCGGTCGCAGCGAAGATCACGCCCGCGAGAACGAACACGAGCGGTGTGAGGCCCAGCGCGTAG
>DASTWH010000023.1:0-9967 GCA_035758735.1 Gaiellaceae bacterium | reverse complement strand
GCCGGTGCGATACGCATCGCGAATGCCCGAGCGACCGACGACGATCGCGCCGGTCGGGAAGTCTGGTCCCTTGACGAACTTCATGAGGTCCTCGACGCTCGCCGACGGCTTGTCGATGAGCGCGACGACCGCGTCGATCGTCTCGGCGAGGTTGTGCGGCGGGATGTTCGTCGCCATGCCGACCGCGATGCCCGTCGACCCGTTGACGAGCAGGTTCGGAAAACGGGACGGTAGCACCTGCGGCTCGCGGCGCGACTCGTCGTAGTTCGGGCCGAAGTCGACCGTGTCCGAGTCGATGTCGCGGAGCATCTCCGTGGCGAGCTTCGCGAGCCGGCACTCGGTGTAACGCTCGGCGGCCGGCGGGTCGTCGTCGATCGAGCCGAAGTTGCCCTGCCCGTCGACGAGCGGGTACCGAAGGGAGAACGGCTGCACGAGCCGCGCGATGGCGTCGTAGATCGAGCTCGAGTCGTGCGGGTGGTACTTGCCCATCACGTCGCCGGTCACACGGGCGCACTTGACGTACGGCCGGTTCGGCTGGTGCCCGGCGTCGTGCATCGCCCAGAGGATTCGCCTGTGCACGGGCTTGAGGCCGTCGCGGACGTCCGGCAGCGCGCGGCCGACGATGACGCTCATCGCGTAGTCGAGGTAGCTCGAGCGCATCTCCTGCTCGAGCTCGCGCGGCTCGATGCGGCCGGCTCCGAGCGGCTCTACGACATCAGACATCCAGGAACCTCACATCCTTGGCGTTCTGCTCGATGAAGAGCCGGCGCGGTTCCACCTGGTCGCCCATCAGCGTCGAGAAGACCCGGTCGGCCGCCGCTGCATCCTCGACCTCGACGCGGATGAGCATCCGCTTCGTGGGATCCATCGTGGTCTCCCAGAGCTGCTCGGGATTCATCTCGCCGAGACCCTTGAAGCGGCTGATCTGCATGCCCTCCTTCGCGAGATCGAGAGAGCCGGCGCGGAGATCGTCGAACGTCTCGGCGCGCGAGGACTTGCTCCCGAAAGCGATCGTGAACGGTGGAAGCCCCACGACCTCGCCGACCTTCGCGTACGCGCGCTGGACCGAGCCGTACGTCGGTGAACCGAGCATTGCCGTCGGCAGCGCCACGTGGTGCGCCGTGCTCGTCTCCGTCTCGACCACCCGTACGTGGAGGATGTCGTCGAGCTCCTCCTCCACCGTGAGCTCGTAGCCGTTCGGCGGGATCGAGGCGATCAGATCGGCCGCGTTCGGTCGCTCGGACGGCTCGGCCTCGACGAGACCGTGCGAGATCGCAAATCGCGCCGCTGGGCCGAACTCGGCCTCGAGCTTCGCTGCCCACGCCTCGAGATGGCCGATGTCACGAACGAGTCGCGCCCAACGAGCCTCCGTGAGCGTCGTCTCACGCTCGTCGCGTGCGGTCACGATCATGTCCTTCACGCGCTCGCGGACGAGCAGGTCCTCGAGCTGGGCGTCCTTCTCGAAGTACATCCCCCTGCTTCCAAGCTTCACGTGGTACAGCGGCGGCACGGCGATGTAGACGTGGCCGCGCTCGAAGAGCTCCGGCATCGTCCGGTACAGGAAGGTGAGTACGAGCGTGCGGATGTGGGCGCCGTCCACGTCTGCGTCGGTCATGACGATGACGCGGCCATAGCGCAGGTTCGTGATGTCGAACTCGTCACCGAAGCCGGTGCCGATCGCGGTGATCATCGCCTGGATCTCCGTGTTCGACAGGACCTTGTTGATGCGGTTCTTCTCGGAGTTGATGATCTTCCCGCGCAGGGGAAGGATCGCCTGCGTCGTGCGGTCGCGCGCCTGCTTCGCGGAGCCGCCTGCGGAGTCACCCTCGACGATGAAGAGCTCCGCTGACTCGGGGTCCTTGATCGTGCAGTCGGCGAGCTTCCCCGGAAGCGACGCGTTCTCGAGTGCGCTCTTGCGGCGCGTGAGCTCGCGGGCCTTGCGGGCGGCCTGCCGCGCGTTCCGCGCGGCGATCGCCTTCTGGACGATCTGGCGAGCCTCCGTCTTGTTCTCCTCGAGGAACTCGGCCAGCTGCTGGTTGACGACCTTCTCGACGAGCCCTGCGACCCCCGGGTTGCCGAGCTTCGTCTTCGTCTGCCCTTCGAACTGTGGATTGCGGAGCTTCACCGAGATGACCGCGGCGAGCCCCTCGCGAGCATCCTCGCCCTCGAGGTTGTCGTCCTTCTCCTTGAGGAGGCCTTCCTGGCGCGCGTACTGGTTCAGCGTCCGCGTCAGCGCAGCCCGAAAGCCCTGCAGGTGCGTACCACCCTCGGCGGTGTTGATGTTGTTCGCGAAGGAGAACACCGACTCCACGTACGAGCTGTTCCACTGCATCGCGACCTCGACGGCGCCCTCGTCGCTATCGCCTTCGAAGTACACGATGTGCTTGTGAACGGGGTCCTTCGCCTCGTTCACGTGCGCGACGAAGTCCTTGATCCCGCCCTCGTAGTGGAACTCGTCGGTCCGGCCGCCGGCCCGCTCGTCGCGCAGCACGATCCGCAGACCGCGGGTGAGGAAGGCGGTCTCACGCAGACGCTGGAGCAGCGTCGCCGCGTCGAACTCGGTCTCCTCGAAGACCTCCGAGTCGGGGAGGAAGGAGATGGTCGTACCCGACTCGTCCTTCGCGGACACGCCGACCGCCTCCATGTCCGTCGTGGGCTCGCCCCGCGCGAACTCCTGGCGGTAGACCTTGCCGTCCCGCCGGACCTCGGCGATGAGCCACTCGGAGAGCGCGTTGACGACGGACACGCCGACGCCGTGCAGGCCGCCGGAGACCTTGTAGCCGTCGCCGCCGAACTTTCCCCCTGCGTGGAGCTTCGTCAAGACGACAGTCAGCGCAGGAAGTCCCTGCTCAGGGATGAGATCGACGGGAATGCCCGCGCCCGCGTCGCGGACGGTCACCGAGTCGTCCGGATGGATCGTGACGTCGACCAGGTCGTTGCGGTCGGCGAGAGCCTCGTCGACCGCGTTGTCGACCACCTCGTAGACGAGATGATGGAGCCCCCGCGAGCCCGTCGACCCGATGTACATCCCGGGTCGTAGACGGACCGGCTCGAGGCCCTCGAGGACAGTGATGTCTTTTGCTGTGTAGGCTGCTTCGGCCATCAAAAAAGCCCTGCAAATCGCCATATTGCGGGGCGGAGTAAGTCTACCAGAACTGGCGGCCGGACCGGGCCCTCAACAGGCTCGCGCGAGCAGCTCGCGCGACGAGCTCACGAAGCTCTTCGTCGGCGATCTCGGCGGCGGCGGCGGCGGCTTCGGACGCAATCTCCTCCGGCACCTCGAGGGGCTCCGGCGAAACCGTCGCGGGCGCCGTCTCGACGCCCGGTGGCTCTGGGATCGGGCCTGTGGCGAAGCGCAGTCGTGCGGGCGCTCTGTCGCCCATTCGGGCGCGAAAGGCCTCGAGAATGGTGTCCTGGAGGAGGTCGAGTTCGTGTGCCCACGTCGCCGATGCAGTCGCGACGTGGAGCGTTCCGTCGCGAGCCGTGCGGAGCGGCCAAGCATTCCGCGCGACGGCGGCGCCCACGAGCTCGGGCCACGCCGCGGTCACCTCGGAGAGGGGGATCGCCTCACGGCTCCCGCTGCGGGCGAGCTCGCGTTCGATGTGGTCGCCGACACGATCCATCACTGAACCCTTCCCGGCGTGACCGACAGGGACTGAGTCGCAGCTACCGGCAGGGCGGCCTCCGCCGTCGCCGTGACGACGGTCTGTGCATTCCGGGCGATGACCTCCGCGAGCGCCAGCCGACGGCTTCCGTCGAGCTCGGAGAGGACGTCGTCGAGGAGGACGAGAGGCGAGACACCGGCTCGGGCTCTGAGGAGCTCGGCCTCGGCGAGCACGAGCGACAGCACCGCGATCCGCTGTTCCCCCTGCGAGCCGAACACCCGGAGGTCGCGACCGTCGGCCTCGATCCGGAGATCGTGTAGGTGCGGCCCGGCGCCGGTCACGCCCCGTTCGACGTCCGCATCGAGACGGCCCTCGAGCTCCTCGGCCGTGGGCGGAGCGCCTTCGTACGCGACCAGAGCGTCGGCGAGCCCGAGCCCGTCTGCCAGCTCCGCGAAGGCGCTTGCGACGAGCTCCACGGCCTCGATCCTCGCACGAACGAGGTCGGCGCCCAGTTCGACGACGCTCGCTGTCCAGGGAGCCAGCGCATCGCGGGTCGACTGCCCGGCGCGGATACGCCGAAGCGCGGCGTTTCGCTGGCCGACGGCCGAGCTGTAGTCGCCGGCGGCCTTCGCGCGCGCCGGCAGGAGACGTCCGACGACACGGTCGAGGTAGGCGCGGCGCGTCGCCGGGGCACCCTTCACGACGGCGAGTCGGTCGGGCGTGAACACGAGCGTCGTCAGGTCGTGACGCAACCGCTCGGACGAGTCGAGCCGCTCTCCGTTGAGGCGCACCGTCCGCGAGTCGCGGCGCGTCAACACGGTGTCCGTCTCGAAGGCGTTCGTTCCGCGTTCGCCGGCGAGCGCGATCCTGGCGGCGTCGGTTCCGAAGCGAATCATCTGCGCGTCGCGCCTCGCACGAGGGGAGAAGCCCTGCGTTCCGACGTGGAGCGCTTCGAGGAGATTCGTCTTCCCGGCACCGTTCGCGCCGTGGAGCAGCACGACACCCGGCACGAGCGCCAACTCGAGTGCGGCGTACGAGCGGAAGTCGCGGAGCGTGACCTCGCGGACGATCAGCCCGCGAGGCGGATGGGCATGATCAGGTACCAGAAGCTCTCGTCAGGAGCGGCGATGAGGCCTGGGCGAAGGCGGTTGATGAGCTTCAGCTGGACCGTGTCGGCCGCGACCGCCTCCAGGCCGTCTCGGAGGAAATCGGGGTTGAACCCGATCTCGAGCTCCTCGCCCGCATAGTCGATTGGAAGCGACTCGGTCGCTTCGCCGATGTCCTGGGTCTGCGCCGAGACCGTGAGCTCGCCCTCGGCGAAGCGCAGGCGGAGCGGCGCGTTTCGCTGTGCCATCAGGCCGGCACGACGAACCACCTCGAGGAGCGCCGCGCGCGGCGTCGCGATCTCGACCTCGAACGTCTCGGGCAGGAGCTGCTTGTAGTTCGGGAACTGCCCGTCGATGCGGCGGCTCGTCAGCCACACGTCGTTCGCCGAGAAGATGACGTGGTTCTCGTGCACGCCCAGGCGAACCTCCTCCGCACCGACGGCGAGGCGTGCCAACTCCTGCAAAGCGCGAGCCGGGATGATCGCGTCGAGTTCCGGTCCGGCGGACCCGAGACTCGTCTCCTTGACCGCAAGCCGGTACGAGTCCGTCGCGGCCATGATCAGCTGGTCGCCCTCGAAGCGCACCAGCACGCCTGTCAGGACGGGACGGGACTCGTCGCGCGAGGCGGCACGACCGACCTTCTCGATCGTCGCGAGGAGCGCAGCGGCATCGATCGTCTGCAGAGAGACGTCGAGCGGAGGCAAGCGTGGGAAGTCCTCGGCGCTGTAGACGTTCAGCCGCGAGGAGTGACTGCCGGAGGTCACTGCGAGGACCCCGTCGCCCTCGTCGTAGGCGAGAGCCACCGAGTCGTCGGGCAGCAATCGAACGAGATCCGTCAACAACCTGCCGGGAACGACGACGGACGCATCTCCGTCCAGCTCACCCGCCAGGGAGGCCCGGATCGAGATCTCCATGTCGGTCGCGGCAAGCGAGAGCTTTCCCTCCTCCGCCTGGAGAAGGATTCCGCCCAGGACCTGCACGGCCCCGCGTGTGGAGACGGCGCGCGAGACGATCCCGAGCGCCGTGGCGAGCTCGGCTTTCGAGCACGAGATGTGAAGCGCGGTGCCGGAGGCTATGTCTGTGTTCATTACTAGAGAGAAAAGCTCGTAGTAGTCATAGGAGTGTGAGTCATGGGGAAGACGGGCGAATTGTGGCGTGCAAGCGGGGAAAACGCGTG
Organism: Gaiellaceae bacterium; assembly: GCA_035758735.1. Lineage (GTDB taxonomy): Bacteria > Actinomycetota > Thermoleophilia > Gaiellales > Gaiellaceae > GMQP-bins7. The sequence continues at coordinate 4,079 of DASTWH010000023.1, read as the reverse complement.
TGGATGGGAATGTGGACGGTTGGGACGCAACTCACAGGCCTCGCGCTGTGGGGTACGTGGACCCCCACATCAGCGGGCTTGCTTGATGCGCGCGGTCAACTCTTGCACAAGGTTGTACACAGACCGATCCTCGCGGATGAGCTTCGTGATCTTGTCCTTCGCGTGGATGACGGTCGTGTGATCGCGCCCGCCGAACTCCTTGCCGATCATCGGCAGCGACGCGTCCGTCAGCTCACGGGAGAGGTACATCGCGACCTGCCTCGGGTACGCGACCGCCTGCGATCGGCGTGGGCTGATCAGCTCTTCGTGGGTCACGCCGAACCGTTGTGAGACCGCCTGCTGGATGCCGGCGATGGTCACCTCCGGAGCAGCTTCTCCCTGCGGGTACACGTCTTTCAGCACGTCCTCTGCGAGCTCGACGGTGAGCGGGCGATCGGTGAGGGACGAGAACGCCACGACGCGGGTCAGCGCACCCTCGAGCTCGCGGATGTTCGCGGAGACGCGGCTCGCGATGAACGTCAGCACCTCGGGATCCGCTACCGCGAGACCCTCCGTCTCGACGCGCTTGCGCAGGATGGCGATGCGTGTCTCGAGGTCGGGCGCCTGGATGTCCGTGAGGAGGCCCCATTCGAAGCGCGACCGCAGCCGCTCCTCGAGCGTCGCGATCTCGCGCGGGGGACGGTCGGAGGAGATGATGATCTGGGCGCCGCCCTCGTACAGCGAGTTGAACGTGTGGAAGAACTCCTCCTGGATGCGCTCTTTCCCCTCGATGAACTGGATGTCGTCGACGAGCAACACGTCGTAGTTGCGGTAGCGCCTCTTGAACCCCTCGATGCGCGTTCCGCGCTCTCGCACCGCGTCGATGAACTCGTTCATGAACGTCTCGCTCGTGACGTAGCGCGTCGTGAGGCGACGCGAGTGTTGGCGGACGTAGTGACCGATCGCCTGCAGGAGGTGGGTCTTGCCGAGACCGGTGCCGCCGTAAATGAAGAGCGGGTTGTACGCCTGCGCCGGCGCTTCGGCGACGGCGAGCGCCGCGGCGTGCGCGAAGCGATTCGACGAGCCGATCACGAAGAGGTCGAAGGTGTACTTCGGGTTGAGCTCGACCTCGACCTCGCCTCCGGCGGTCTCCCTCTTCGGGAGTTCGGGCCGCGGCTCCGCCTTCGGCGACTCGCCGACGTGCTCGGCGGGAGACCGCTGCAGAGGCCGCTCGGCGACCGCGAAGCTGACGGCGGCGCCCTTCGCGCCGGCCTCGGCGGCCGCTCGCATCACGACGTCGAGGAAGTGCCCCTCGATCCAGTCGCGGGTGAAGTCGTTCGGGACCTCGACGACGAGACGGTCAGGGCTGACCGAGTGCGGGCGCGCCTGGCCGAACCAGGTGTCGTACGTGGTGTCGGTGAGGGTGTCCCTCAGCCGGCCTGAGATGGCGTTCCAGAGGTCGTCGGCTCGTGTCTCGGCGGGGTGCTCCACCCGTCCTCGCGGTTCTAGGGGTCGTCGGGAAGGCGCGAGCATAGCAGCGTTACGACGCAGGCTCAATGGGGCCGAAGGAGCCAGCTGTGGATGAAAATACGGCGGTTTTGCAGGGTTTTTCTTTCTTCCACACGCTCGTCCACAGGTGTGGAAGATGAACCAGGCGTTGCGTTACTCGACAACATCGAAGCGCGATGAGCAGCGCTTTCGATTCGGACCCAGCGACCGGCGACTGTGGAAAACATCGGCGGAAGGCGGTCCGTCTATACTCGCCGCTCCCGCAGGCTCAGCGCACAAACAGACGTGAAACGCACCTATCAACCGAACGTTCGTCGCCGGAAGCGGCGTCACGGGTTCCGAGCGCGGATGTCCACCCGCGGCGGCCGCGCGATCCTCAAGCGGCGGCGAGCGCGTGGGCGCAAGCGGCTCTCCGCCTGAGACGCACGCAGTGCAACGCCGCAACCGGCTTTCCCGGTCGAAGGACTTCGACACCGTTTACCGCCGCGGCCGCTCCGCGTCGACGCGGTATCTCGTGCTGCACTGGTTCCCGCGCGACGACGACCCCGACGGCGAGCCTCGGCTGGGCCTCGCCGTGCCGCGCTCGGTCGGCTCGGCCGTTGCGCGAAACCGTGTGAAGCGGCTTCTCCGGGAGTCCTGGCGGGAGCTGCTCCCGAACGTTCCGCACGGTCACGACTACGTCCTGGCCGCGCGACCGGGTCTCGCCGAGCCGGCCGACGTTCGAGGGAAGGACTGGCTCGTCACGGAGATCGCGGACGTGCTCGAGAAAGCCCGCTCGTGAAGTACCTGGGAATCGGTCTCGTGCACGCCTGGCGCTGGACATTCGGCCTGCTGACGCCGGACGCGACCTGCAAGTACCACCCGAGCTGCTCGCAGTACGCCCTCGACGCGCTCCGCGAGTTCGGTCTCGTGCGGGGCAGCGTGCTCGCAGGCTGGCGACTTCTGCGCTGTAACCCATGGAGCCACGGTGGCGTCGACTACGCGCATGATCAGACCGTGTTCCCCCTCTTCCGCTCGAGGAAGGCGCGCGCGTGATCCTCGGCGGCATCCTCACGCCGCTCGAGAACGTCATGACGGACGTGCTCACGTGGCTGCACAGCTCCGCGGGCTTGACCTGGGCATGGTCGATCGTCGCGCTGACCGTGGTGGTCCGCGTCCTGCTCGTCCCGGTCGCGATCAAGCAGATCCACTCGATGCAGAGCCTGCAGATCCACGCACCGGAGATGAAGGCGATCCAGCAGCGCTACAAGTCGGACCGCCAGAAGCAATCGGAAGAGCTCATGAAGTTCTACAAGGAGAACAAGATCAACCCGTACGCGTCTTGTCTCCCGATCGTCTTCCAGATCCCGATCTTCATCTCGCTCTTCTTCGTCCTGAAGGACTTCGAGAAGGAGATCTTCCCGAAGTACCCGTCGTCGTCGCTCGACTGGCTCGGCCTCGTGGACATCACCGAGCCCGTGAAGGACGGGTGGGGGCCGGTCCTCATCGCCGTCTACGTGGCGAGCCAGCTCCTCTCCACGTATCTCATGTCGACCTCGATGCAGTCGAAGGCGCAGCGCTACATGATCATGGTGCTGCCCGTCGTCTTCCTGCCGTTCATCCTCAACTTCCCGTCAGGGCTGATGATCTACTGGCTGACGACGAACCTGTGGACGACGGGGCAGGGTCTCATCACCCGCCGCCAGATGCCGAGGCCGGTCGTACCGCCAAAACGCTCGAGCCGCACGCCGCCGAAGGAAGAGCCGCCGGCGTCGACGAACGGCGAGCAGGCACGCACCGACGGAGCGCCCAAGGCGAGCTCCGGCGCCCCGCGCCGCGTGAAGCGGAAGCGCGGCGGGAGGACGCGCAGGTGAGCGCGGAGACGACGGTCACCGTCGAGGCGACCGGTGAGACCGTCGGCGAGGCGAAGTGGGCGGCACTCCGCGAGCTCGAGCATCGCGTCCCGGGGCTCGACCGCGAAAGCGTGCAGTTCCAGGTGGTCTCGGAGGGGGAGCGCGGGCTGCTCGGCGTGGGGTTCACGCCGGCACACGTCATCGCGACTGCCGAGGCGGCCGAGGTTCCCTCGACCGAGGAGGCTGGAACGGGCGACGAGGCACGCGCGGCTCGCGAGATCGTCGAGCGCATCGCGGCCGGAATCGGCGCGGACGTCGCGATCACGACCCGCGAGCACGAGTCCGGCGTGACGATCAACTGCTCCGGCGCGGACGTTGCGCTCTTCATCGGCAAGCACGGCCAGACCATCGACGCGATCCAGTACCTCGCGAACGCGATCACGCGAGCAGGCGGCGGCGACCACGAGGTGATCGTCGATGCTGCCGGCTACCGAGCCCGTCGAACGGCCACCCTCGAGAACCTCGCCCGACGCACGGCGCAACGGGCGTCCGCAACCGGGCGGCGCGTGGCGATGGAGCCCATGACTCCTGTCGAGCGCAAGATCGTCCACGAGGCACTGAAGGACGATCCCGAGGTCGAGACGGCGAGCGAGGGCACCGAGCCGAACCGCTTCGTCGTCATCTACCCGCGCCACGTCGACGTCTGACGTCCTCGACCGCTGGCTCGCGGGCGTGCTGGCAACGCCCGGGTTGACCGCG
>DASTWH010000419.1:0-2723 GCA_035758735.1 Gaiellaceae bacterium | reverse complement strand
TACCGGGAGCGACGTCGCCCACATCCGCCGATCTGGGTGAAGGTCCCCCGCACCGTGCCTGCCGTCACGGAATCCGTCGACGATGCGCGGTGACCCCGCTGTATCGACTCAGGCCGTTGCGTCGCCGGGTACGCGCACGGTCAGTCCGTTCGGCACGACCCAGGTCCGGATGGACACGGTCTCTCCGAATTCGTCGCCGTCGAGCTCGATCTTCTCCGGTCGGTTCAGCTTCAGCACGAAGCGTTCGCCCTTGATGTAGTTCAGAGCCTCGACGTCCTTGGTGCGGAACTTCCGGCCAAGACGTGTTCGGCTGAGCACCCCGTTCTCCCAGACGATCTTCGAGATGATCTGGGCCCAATTGACGAGCCCCTCCGGTCGGAGCAGGACGATGTCCAGTCGGCCATCGTCGACCGCGGCATCCGGCATGAGGAGCACGTTGGCTTGCAGCGAGCCGCAGTTGCCGATGATGACCGTGTGAGCGCGGATCGACTTGGCGGGCTTGCCGTCGAGCGCGTATCGAAGCCGGAGTTGATTGCGGTCCCGAAGGGCGAGGACGATGGCTTTGACGTAGGCGAGCCATCCGATCTTCGCCTTGAGCTCATCGTCGGTGTTCGCCAGCATCTTCGCGTCGAGTCCGAGCCCAGCCATGACCAGGTACGCGTGCCTGTCGATGTGCGAGTCGGCGCGGCGGATCTCGATCATGCCGAGATCGATCTGCCGATCCTCACCTCTGAAGGCCGACCGGATGGAGTGCTCGAGGTCATCGAGCGTCAACTCCAAGTTGCGAGCGAGCAGGTTGCCGGTGCCGGACGGCAGGAGCGCCACAGTGACATCGTGTTCGTGTGCCACCTCCGCGACCGCACGAACGGTACCGTCGCCGCCGGCGACGACGATCATCGACGCGTCCTGCTCGAGCGCTGCGCGGGCGGCACCCTGTCCGGGGTCATCGACCGAGGTTTCGAACCAGAGCGTCTCGCCCCATCCTGCCGCTGCCTGCTCGGCGTCGACAACCGCCCTGAGGGACGCGAGATCCACCTTGACCGGGTTGTACACCACGGCCGCCACACGCAGCTTCTCGCGCGAAGCGGTGTCGGGAGCGAGGGCCGTGGTTCGGGAGTGCTGCATGTTCGATCTCTCCTCGGGTTGCACGCGAACTGCGCGGCGGATTTCGGACCCTTGCGCACGCGAGCATTCAAGACGTTCGCTTCGTGGTCAAGCGGCTCGCGATGTCCGGCACGTACCGGAATTGCTCGCGCGGCGGCCGTTGGTAATCGGTACCCGCAGGACGGTCGGGAATCGAAATCGCGTCAGGGCTCAGTCGCTCGTACGGGATGCTGCTCAGCAGGTGATTGATCGTGTTCAGCCGCGACGCGCGCTTGTCGTCGCTCTCGATGGTCCACCAGGGTGCCTCTTCGATGTCGGTTGCGGCGAACAAGGCGTCCTTCGCCCGCGAATAGTCCTCCCAGCGGTGGATCGATTCCAGATCGGTCGGCGAGAGCTTCCATCGCCGCATCGGGTCGTTCAGGCGCGAGGCGAACCGGTCCTGCTGCACCTCATCGGACACCGAGAACCAGTACTTGATCAGGATGAGGCCGTCGTCGATGAGCAGACGCTCGACGATCGGCGTCTGCCGCAGGAAGCGTCGGTACTCCTCGTCGGTCGAGTACCCCATCACCCGTTCCACTCCGCCGCGGTTGTACCAGGACCGATCCATCAGCACGATCTCGCCCGCCGTGGGCAATCGTTCGATGTACCGCTGGTAGTACCACTGCCCCTGCTCCCGGTCGGACGGCTGCGCCAGCGCGACGACCCGAGCATGCCGTGGATTCAGATACTGCATCACCCGCTTGATCGCGCCGCCCTTGCCGGCAGCATCACGCCCTTCGAAGATCACGAGCACCCGGGTCCCGGAGGAGATGACCCATTGCTGCATCTCCACGAGCTCGACCTGCAGGCGCTGCAGCTCCGCCTCGTAGAGATCCTTCCGCACCCGCTTGACGGATGACTTCGCACGCTTCTTCGGCACGGCGAATCCCTACGCTGCCCTCAGTTGGCCACCGGCATGTGGGCCACCGATGGGGCGACACCTTGCGGAATCCGCTGTTGGCGTCGCAGTTCGAGTCGAATGAGGCTGTGCGCAGGTTCGGCGCGTTGCCTGTGAACGCGCCCTCCAACCGCAACACCACCCCGAGTGACGCTCACCGTTCACTGGATCACCCCGCATCGCCGATGTGCACCGGCAGGAGTGGGACGAGTATCTCCGGAACTCGCCCCTCGATCGGATAGGCGATCATGTGCCGGAGCTGCTTCAGGAACCAGACCGGCCCGCATCGGAGGTGGTCGAGCGCCACGACCGCGTTCGCTCCCGGCGACTCTCCCACGATGCCGCTCCTCACGCTCGACCGCCCACGCGGTCGGTGCCCCCAACTCTGCCCGTGCACGCCGGAGCCCGGCAGGGGCTTGCCACCGGCGCAGACGTGTGCGTCGGATCGGCGTCCGTCGCAGTGAAACGCCGTGCCCACCGCGGAACCGCCACGATTCCCGCGAAGGCGACACGCATCGTTCGCAGTGGACTACTCCGCGTACCCGCTCACATCAACGGCGCACCCGATACCGCAGGTGAAGCACCCCGTTGCCCTGAATCACCTCGTCGGGATCCTCCAACAGGTGCTGCGCGTCGACCGACCCGAAGTAGCGCTTGCCGGACCCGAACACGACGGGTA
>DASTWH010000399.1:0-11085 GCA_035758735.1 Gaiellaceae bacterium | reverse complement strand
CTCGTGTTCCCTCTGAGCCGCAGCGACGACACCGTGCCGGCGTTCACGACGAAGAGGTCCTCGAGCCTCCATACGTATGGCACGTGCTTGTGCCCGGAGAGGACGAGGCGGACACCAGAGCGCTGCAGGCACTCGATGGCGTCCCCGGCGTCGTAGACGATGTTCCGCTCACGCCCGGTCCCGGGTACCGGAAGCAGGTGATGATGGAGCACGAAGATCTTCATGTCCGCCGGCTCCAACGCGAACTGCTCCTCGATCCAGCGGTAGCGCCCGCGGCCGATCTGGCCGTGATCCAGATCGGGCTCGCTCGAGTCGACAGCGACGATCGCGACCGGCCCTTTCCGCAGGACCGAGTTCCGCTCTCCGAACATCTCCTCGAAGTGCACGTACCCGACATTGCGCGAGTCGTGGTTTCCCGGAACGACGACGAGTGCGTCGCAGTCGACCCGGTCGAGGTACTCCCTGGCGGTCAGATACTCGTGTCGGAAGCCGAACGTCGTGAGGTCGCCCGAGCACACGACGACGTCTGGCTGGAGCTCGTTGATCTCACCGATCGCCCGCTCCAGCAGGCTCGCCTCGAAGTACGTCTCGCCGCAGTGGAGATCGGAAAACTGGGCGATCCGGAACACGGTCGAAGTCTACGGCGCCTCCGGGGTCGTCCGAGGCCGTTGGCACAATGGCGCAGGTGCGGGACGAAAGCCCCGTTTTCCAGGCATATTGTGGATCCGAGCCTCCGCGGTTTGCAAACCGCATCGAAGTCGAGTGCGCGAAGATCCTCGACTACTACGGCATCCCCTGGGACTACGAGCCGCACTCCTTCGTTCTCGAGCGCGATGACGAGGGGCGCGTCGTCAGCGCCTTCACGCCCGACTTCTACCTGCCGGAGCAGAACCTGTTCATCGAGGTCACGGTGATGAAGCAGTCGCTCGTGACCCGCAAGAACCGCAAGCTGCGGGAGGTGCACCGGCTGTACCCTCACGTCCGCGTGAAGCTCTTCTACCGGCGCGACATCGAGCGCCTGGCGCAGCGCTACCGTCTGCGTCTCGCCTCGTAGTGGGGCACTCCGAGAACGGCGAAATCGGCGTCGTGTACCTGACGCGCGCCGAGATCGCCGCCCGCGTCGACGAGCTGGGCTCCGCGATCGGCGAGGCGTATGACGGCCTCGATCCCATTCTCGTCGCGCCCCTCAAGTCGAGCGTCGTCTTCCTCGCCGACCTGACGCGCGCGCTCCGCATCCCCCACACGCTCGACGTGATCGAGCTCGCGCCGTACACCGACGGCCAGGACGGGGGCGTGCGCCTCCTGAAGGACGTCGACTCGCCGCTCGAAGGGCGCCATGTGCTGCTGGTGGAGGACATCGTGGACACCGGGCTCACACTCCACTTCCTCTGCCGCACGCTTGGCCTGCGCGGCCCTGCGAGCCTCGCGGCGGTGACACTGCTCGACCGCCCGCATAGACGGCTCGTCGACGAGCTGCCGCTCCGCTTCACCGGATTCACGGTGCCGGACGAGCTCTTCGCCGGCTACGGCCTCGGGCTCGACGAGCGCTGGCGGGCGCTGCCCGATCTCCACGTCGTGAGCTCGATCGCGCTGCCGCAAGCGGCAACCGAAGCGGCGTAGAGCTAGAGGTACAGCAGCGGATCGACGGCGACGCCGTTGACCCGGACCTCGAAGTGCAGGTGCGGCCCCGAGGAGTTCCCTGTCGAGCCGACCAGCGAGACCGTCTCGCCCTGCGAGACCGACTGCCCGACGCTCACGAGGATCGACGACGCGTGCGCGTACGCGGTCGAGAGACCGTTGCCGTGATCCACGACGACGAGGTTGCCGTAGCCGCCGAGCCACCCCGCATGGATCACGGTGCCGCCGGCAGCCGCCCGATTCGGCGTGCCGTAGGCGCAGCCGATGTCGATTCCCTCGTGCATGCGCCCCCATCGCATGCCGAAACCGCTGACCACGACACCGTCGCACGGCCAGATGAGCCCCGCCGCGGACGGCTGGCCGCCGCCCGTCGTCCCTGCGCCTCGTTGTGCGCCTCGGATCTGTTCCGCCAGCGCGGCGCTCTGGGCGAGGAGGCTGTCGACCTCGCGCAGATACTCCTCGCGCGTCTCGCGGCTGTTCGTGAGAGCGCTCTGTTTCAGATCCTCCACCGCCGCCAGCCGATCCCGCTCGCCCGCGAGGCGGTCGCGTGCAACCCGCGCCTCGTCCGTTCGGGCGGCGATGACAGAGACGATCGCGGCTTGCTCGCGCTTCGTCGCAAGCGTGGCGCGCCGCTCGGCGGCGGCGCGATTGCGAGCGCGCTCGACCTGATGTGCGATGCGCCTGTCCTGACGGCCGATCCGGTTGAGCAGCTCGACGTTGTCGATGACCTCGTCGAAGCTCGACGCGGACACGAGGAACGCCAGCATGTCGGGCGGCTCGTCGATGTACGCGGCGCGCACGCGAGCCTCGAGGATCGCGACGGCCTTCGCGTACTCGCTGCGGAGCCGCTCGAGCCTGCGCGTCTGCGCGGTGAGGCGCTCGGTCAGCTCGTCGAGCCGCGCTCGCGCCGACGTCAGCTCCGCTTCGAGAGCGCCGACGGTCGCCTCGGCGTCGTCGACCGCCGACTGTGCGCTCTCGAGCTCTGCCACGACGGCGGAGACCTGCGACGTCAGGACGCCTTCTCGCGTCTTGGCCGCCGCGATGTCCGCCTGCAGCGATGCGATGCGCGCATCGACGGAGGCTTTCTCGTCGGTGGGATCGTCGGCAGCCGCCGGCGCGACCACGACGAGCGAGAGCACGAGCCCGAGGAGGGCGAGCAGCCGCCGTCCCATCGCTCTAGTTTCGCCCATCGTCAGGTCGACCCTTCTCGGAGTCACGCTCGAGTGCCTGGAGTGCGGTCGCGACATCACGGCGAAGCGGTCCGACCTGCGCACGATAGTCCTCGTCCGAAACGGTGCCCGTGCGGTGATCGAACTCCAGCTCCCTGAGAGCGGCCAGCGCGCGATCGCGCGTCTCGAGCAGTTCCAGCCGCCGCACCTCGTCCTCGGCGAGATCGTCGAGCGAGTCCGACTCGGGCTCCGGCTCCCTGAGAAACGGGAGTGCGACCACCACGACGCAGGCGACTGCGAGCGCCGCCGCGAGCACGAGAGCGAGCGTCAACGCGTCGCGGGCAGGCCGACCGTGGTGGCGCGCGCGACGAGCCTGCGCTGCTCGCGGCGATCGGGCCAGAGCGTGATGACCGAGCCGAGCAGGAAGACGAGCCCTGCGAGCCAGATGAGGTTGACGAGCGGCTTGACGAAGACCCTGAAGTACACCGTTCCGTTCGGGTCGATCTGCTCGGCGATCACGAAGAGGTCCTCGCCGGTGAGACGATCGCTCCGAATCCCGACCTCGTTCGAGACCTGCCGCTCGATCGTGTAGGCGTTCTTGCCCGCTTCGAGCGTGCCGAGGTCGCGATCGCCGCGGCGGATGCCGAGCGTCGCCCGGATCTGTGTGGCGTTCGACACCTCGCGCTCGGTCAGCGACCGGTAGACGAGGGTGTAGTCCCCGACCCGCATCGACTCGCCGCGGACGAGCTTCGCTTCGGCGACCGAGTCGAACGCGCTCGAACCCGCGACGCCGATCGCGAAGAGCACGATCGCCGCGTGGACGACGTAGCCGCCGTACCTCCGCCGGTTCCGGGTGATCAGCGACGTGAACGCACTCGGCCAGGACGCGGCGCCGAGTGCCTTCCGGGCCCGCGTTCCGCGCGCGAACTCCAGCACGATCGTCGCGAGCACGAACGCCGAGAACGTGTAGGCGACGAGGCCGGGCATCGAGCTTCCCGCGCCGAGCAAGAGGAGGACGACTCCCGTCGCGAGCGCGACGATCGTCGGCCAGCGGAACGTCGTTGCAAGGCTCCTCAGCGACGCCCTGCGCCACGCGATGAGCGGGCCGATGCCCATCAGCAGCAACAGCGGTAACCCGAACGCGCGGAGGAAGAAGTCGTAGTACGAGCGGCCGAGAACCACTGCCTCGCCTCGTACGGCCTCCGAGAGCATCGGATAGACGACGCCCCAGAGGATCGCGAGACAGAGAGCGAGCAGAAGCAGGTTGTTGTAGAGGAACGCCGCCTCCCTCGAGATCGCGGACTCGAGCTTCGTGGGCGAGCGCAGCTTCGGCAGCCGCCAGAGCACGATCGCAAGCGAGATCGCGACGGTCACCGCGATGAACGCGAGGAACCATGGCCCGATCGAGCTCTGCGTGAACGAGTGGATCGAGTTGACGACACCCGATCGCGTGAGGAACGTCCCGAACAGCGCGAGTGAGAAGGCGAGGATGACGAGCAGGACGTTCCAGATCTTCAGCATCCCGCGCTTCTCCTGGATCATCACGGAGTGCAGGAACGCGGTCGCCGCGAGCCACGGCATGAGCGCCGCGTTCTCGACGGGATCCCACGCGTAGTAGCCGCCCCAACCGACCTCGACGTAGGCCCAGTGGCTGCCGAGCAGCTGGCCGATGCCGAGCGCGGTCCACGCGAACAACGTCCAGCGGCGCGTCGCGATGAGCCAGCGCTCGTCGAGCTTCCCCGAGAGGAGCGCGCCCATCGCGAATGCGAACGGGACAGTGAGCCCGACGTAGCCCAGGTAGAGCAGCGGCGGATGGACGAGCATGTACGGGTTCTGAAGGCTCGGCGTCATCCCCGCGCCGTCGGTCGGCGCGGGCTGGGTCGCGAAGGGGCTGGCGACCGCGACGAGCAGGAAGGCGAAGAACGTCGAGACAGCCGCGAACACCGGTACGACCCAGACGATGAGGTCGCGCGCCCACGAGCGGTTGATGCTCACCGCCGCCGCTCCGAAGCCGGTGAGGACGAGCAGCCAGAGGAGCAGCGAGCCCTCCTGGCCTCCCCAGAACGCGGAGAGGGTGTACGCGGTCGGGAGCGCCTCACTCGTCGTCCGGGCGACGTACTCGAACGAGAAGTCGTTGCGCAGGAGCGCCGTGACCAGCACGGCTGCCGCGACCGCCGTGGAGACGAACGACGCGACGAGGGCGTTCTGCGCGGAGCGTGCGAGCCGGCGGCGTCCGACGTGTGCCGCGTACGCTCCGGCGACGAGCGCGTAGACGGCCAGGCCCAATGTGACGAGGAGCGCGGCGCGACCCAGCTCAGGCATGGTCTCGCCTCAGGCGGAGTCGCCGGTCTTCTTCGGCGCGTACTTCGACGGGCACTTCGTGATCATCGATCCCGGCTCCGCGACGAACGTCCCGCGCCGGAGCTCCCCGTCCACGACGACGTGACGCCCGACCTTGAAGAGGTCCGGGACGGAGCCGGTGTATCGGACCGCGACGGTCGTCGTGTTCCTGCCGATGTCCTTCAGCCCGAAGCGCAGGCCACCGGCGTGCGCATCGCCGCGGACCGGGCCAACGACCACGCCGGCCAGCTGGACCGTTCCCGTCCGCCCGGCGAGCTCGCTGGGGGCCAGAGACGGGTTGCCGCCACCGGCGATCGACGTGTACAGCAGGAAGACGGCGAGCACCGCCGCAACCGAGAGCGCGATGACGAGCCGCGCCGGGCTGGCTCCAGCTCGACGAGCGGGCGCTCGATCAGGACCGCGAGCCACGGGGGAAGTCTAGCCCCGTCGTGCCCGGAGAACCCTAGGCAGCGCGTTCCGCGCGTTCCGGGCGTTCCCAGTCCGAGATGCGCCGATCGGGCATCCGATACCCGTGGTCGAGGCACAGCGAGCCTGGCGACTCCTCCGTCAGCGCGTCGCAGTAGCCCTTGCCGTACGCGGCGCGGATGAACGCGGCGACGATCTCGAGGCTCCAGTCGGACACGTCGACGGCCTCGCGCCAGAGGTCGGCGAGGCGAAGATCGATGTCGAGTTCGAGCAGGTCGATTCGGGACGGGTCGTTGGCCACGTTTCGAGCGTAGGCACCCCGTCGGACGGAATGGACCGAGGGCTACGTCTCTTCGGTGCGAACGCTGAACGGCATCGTCCAGTCCTCGCGCGTCGCGCCGTCGATGGTCAGCCGCCACTCGTATCGACCCGGCTCGAGCGGCAACGGCGTCGAGTTGACGGCGACCGGGAAGTCGAGCGGGGTTCCGGGTTTCAGTCCGGGCGGACGACCAACCTCGAACTCGCCGCCGAACGCAACGACCTGATCGGAATCCTCGTCGCTCTCGAATCCGACGGGCGTGCCGTCGGAGTCGAGGAGCTCGACGGAGAACGAGTGTCGCGTGTTCGCCTGATCCCATGGCACCTGGATCAGCAGGCCGATCCCGAACGAGGCGGGCTCGGGCCCGGTCTGCGACCACCCGCCGCCGACGATCGTGAGCTTGCCGTCCGAGACGACCGCGTAGTCCGCGAGGAGCATGTTCGCCTTCACGACCGGTAGGCAATCACATCGGCGCTGCATCTACGATCGAGACGTGTCCTCGCGGATCCGTGTCGGCCCGGCCCGAATGCCCTCCCGCGAGTCCCCCGAGGAGGCGATCGATCTCCTCCTCGCTCGCGGCTACTCGGCGTGCGAGATCGACTTCGAGAGCGGCTTCTGGATGGACTACCCGTTCGCCGAGCGCCTCGGCGACCTCGCCCGTGAGAACGACGTCGCACTGTCCGTGCACGCCCCGCTGTTCGGGTTCATGGGCCATCTCGAGGCGAGCGGACGGAAGTTCACGTCGGCCGTGGGGGCGCTCGACCGGAGCGCGGGCATCGTTGCGGCGAGCGGCGCCGAGCTCGTCGTGTTCCATCCGGGATTTCTGCTCGAGCGCAGTCGCGACGATGCGATCGACGCGGTCGTGGAGCAGCTCGGGATGCTCCGCGAGCGGCTCGAGGGGAAGGGACGAGGCGTTCCGTTCGGGATCGAGGTGATGGGCAGGGTGCGCGACCTCGGCTCGGTCGACGACGTCGTCGAGATTTCCCGCCGTCTCGACTGGGTACGCCCCGTCCTCGACTTCGCGCACATGCACGCAACGAGCGACGGCGCCTACCTGGAGCCGGAGCCGTTTCGCGAGGCACTCGAGCTCGCTGACGGCGTGCTGGACGACGGCGCTCCGTTCCACATCCACTTCTCGGACATCGCGTTCGCGAACCGGAACGAGACGAAGCACCTGCCCTACGGCGAGGGAACGTTGCGCGCCGAGCCGCTCCGCGACGCGCTGACATCCTTCGAACGCCCGGCGACGGTGATCTCCGAGTCGCCGGACGAGGAGTCGAGTCAGGCGATCCGCTCGGTCCTGGAAGGCTCTGCGGGCAGCAGCTCGGAGATGCGAGCCTCGCAAGCAACCGCATCGTCTTCCCGCGCCCGCTCGCGGTAGAAGCGCACGAGGCGCTCGAGGATCTCGAGCTCGAGGATCGCGTACCCGCTCGTGACACCAGCGAGTGCCGTGCGGTAGAGCTCTTCGGCCTCGTCGTCGCGCCCCTGCGCCGCACGGACCGCCGCCCACGTCATCGTCACGGTGACTCCGAAGTGGACGTCGTCCGGCCGCTTCATTCCCTCGAGCTCCAGCGCGAGCCGCTCGGCCTCGTCGACCTTTCCGAGGAGCGCGAGAGCCTCCGCGAGCGACGCGGTGAGGTCGGGCAGGACGCCTCGGTCACCGCGTGTGGACGTGATCTTCAGGGCTTCGCGATAGAGCTTCTCCGCCCGCCTGTAGTCCCGACGGTGCCACGCCGCTTCGCCCAGTCGTGAGAGCGCCGCGGCCACACCGGGCTCGACGCCGAGCTCCGTCGCGGTCTGTCGCACCTCTTCGAATACGGTCTCCGCCGCAGCGAGCTCTCCCTTGACCATCAGGAACCAGCCGTAGGACAGCGTGGCGCCGAACCGAGCGCGAACGCTGCCGCTCTCCCCGGCGAGCTCGAGCGCTCGCATGAGCAGGAGCTCGGCCTCGTCGAGCTCGAGGCTGACGATGTGCGTCTGCGCCAGGACCTGGGCGGCGATGGTCTGCAGATCCTTGCGGCCCGCGTCCATCGCGAGGGCGTAGGCACGCTCCATGAACAGGACGACCTCGTTCATGTCGCCGTGCCACGCACCGATCGTCGCGCGCACGGTGAGGGCGTCGAAGCGCGCGACCGGGTCGTCCTGAGGGCCGAGGAGCGCGAGCGCCTCGTCCACGAGCTCCTGCGCACGCGGAGGATCGGCATCGCGCTTGAGCGCAGCCTCGCCGAGCGCAGTGAGCGCGAGCGCTTCCGCGTGCGTGTCGCCGAGCTCGCGTGCCTGCTCGCGGACCTTCGGCATCTCGACCTGGATCGTCGCGAAGTCCTGAAGTCGCCAGGCGGCGCGAGCCGCGACGTAGCGTGCGCTGAGCGTCGGTCGCAACTCGAGTGCACGAAGGCCGAGCGCGCGGGCGTTGGCATACGCCTCGCGTGCAATCGCGCGCTTCGCCGCCTTCACGAGAGCCGCTGCGGTCTCCTGCGCGAGGTCCTCCGGCGGCGCTCCCTCGAGCTCCGTCAGGAACTCGACGGCCTGATCCAGGTGATACGCACGGATCTCCACGAGCTCCTCACCCGTGCGCTCGGCGAGCCATTCGGCGAACCGCGCATGGAACTGGGCTCTCGCGAGCTTGGCCAGCCCCGTGTAGGCGACCTCGCGGATGAGCGCGTGCTTGAAGCGGTAGGCGGTCTCGCCCGAGATGGACGACCGCGGCTCGCGCAGGAGGAACTCGCGCTGGAGGAGGTCGTCGATGAGCGCCTCCTGGTCACGCACGTCCGGTGACAGGTGCTCGAGCGCGCCCTTCCAGAAGACGCGGCCGACGACCGACGCGCGCTGCAGCAGCGTCTTCGCGTCGGGTGCGAGGTGATCGATGCGGGCGGCGATGAGCGCCTGAAGGGTGTCGGGCACACGGTCGGCCGAGCCGTCGCTCGTCCCGCTCTCGAGGAACATGCGGATGGTCTCCTCGACGAAGAGCGGGTTCCCCTCAGCCCGCTCGAGCGCCTCCTGCGGCAGCGATCCGGGCCGTTCGCCGGACCCCCCGGCCAGCTGGTCGAGGAGCTGCTCGACGAGCTCCGCACTCTCGTCCTCGGAGAGCGGCTCGAGCTCGATCGCGGTCGAGCGCACGCGACCCCCTCCCCAGCCGGGACGTGCGTCGAGGAGCTCGGGCCGCGCAAGACAGAGAACGAGAACGGGTGCGCGAACCCAGTCCGCGAGATGCTCGATCAGGTCGAGGAGAGGCGGCTCCGCCCAGTGGATGTCCTCGAACAGGAGGATCAGCGGCTGCACGTCTGCGATTCCCTGCATGACCTCGCGTGCCGCCCATGCGATCTCCTGCGGGCTCCGCTCTCCCTCCAGGGCCTCCATGAGACCGGCGGCGAGCCCGAGGACGTCCGCGACGGCCTCCTCGGCGCAGCACTCGCGCAGTTTCTCGAACGCTTCCTCGAGCGGGTCGTCGTCCGAGATGCCCGCCGCGGCCTTCACCATCTCGCCCAGCGGCCAGTACGTGACGCCCTCGCCGTACGGCAGCGCACGGCCGATGAGCACGCTCGCCCGCTCGACTCCGTCGAGGAACTCGCGCGAGAGACGGCTCTTCCCCACGCCCGCCTCGCCGTAGATCGTGAAGAGGTGCGCGCGACGGTCGCGCATGGTTCGGTTGAACGTGTTCTCGAGCAGCTCGAGCTCGGTGTCGCGGCCGACGAGCGGTGCGCGCGGGCCGATCGGACGACCGGGGCCCTCCAGCATGTCCACCACCCGCCACGCACGCAGATGCCCGTCGATGCCCTTGAGCTCGAGCGGGCCGGCATCTTCGACGACGAGACTTCCGGCAGCGAGCCTGTACGCGGTCGGGCCGACGAGGATCTCGCCCGGCCGGGCGGCCTCCTGGAGGCGTGCCGCGAGGTTCACCGCCTCGCCCGTCGCGAACGTCGACTCGGCGCCTTCGACGACGACCTCGCCCGCCTCGATCCCGATGCGAGCCTCGAGCTCGAGCTCGTCGACCGCTGCGCGCATCGCCAGTGCAGCGCGGACGGCGCGGTGGGCGTCGTCCTCGTGTGCCTGCGGCACGCCGAATGCGGCCATCACCGCGTCGCCGGCGAACTTCTCCACGATGCCCCCGTGCTGGACGACGCACTGGGAGACGGTCTCGAAGAACCTCGTGACACGGCGGCGCACGACCTCGGGGTCCGCCCCGGTCACGAGCCGCGTCGAATCGACGATGTCGACGAACAGCACCGATGCGAGCTTTCGCTCCACGTGTGAATTCTAGAAACGATGCCGGGTGCAATGACCATCCCGCCGCAGCGGGGCGCAATTAGCATCCCGAGCGTGCTCGATCCCTCCGTCTTCAAGGCGTACGACGTGCGGGGGATCTACCCGGCAGAGCTCGACGAGGACGGCGCCTACAGGATCGCTCGCGCGTACACGACCTACTTCGAGCCGCGATCGGTGGCGCTCGGGCACGACATGCGGCTCTCGTCGCCTTCGATGGCGCAAGCCGCGGCCGAAGGGATTGCAGACGCCGGAGCGGACGTCGCCGAGCTCGGGCTCGTCGGCACGGAGATGCTCTACCACGCCGTCACCGAGCTCGGCCTCGACGGTGGCATCTGCGTCACGGCCTCGCACAATCCCAAGGAGTACACGGGGATGAAGATCGTCCGTCGCGGGGCGCTGCCCGTCGGCGGGGACTCGGGGCTCGCCGACGTGCGCGCCCTGGCCGAACGGGAGTTCAGCGGCGGGAACGAACGAGGCTCGGTGAGGAGCGAGGACGTCTGGCCGAGCTTCGTCGCGAAAGTCCTCTCGTTCGTGGACGTCGACGCCATACGCCCACTGCGCGTCGTGATCGACGCAGCGAACGGCATGGCGGGCGTGATGCTCCCGCCAGTCCTCGAGTCGCTGCCGCAACTCGACGTCGTCCGCTGCTACTTCGAGCCGGACGGGAGCTTCCCGAATCACGAGCCGAATCCACTCCTCCCCGAGAACCGCGAGTTCATCGTCAGGAAGGTGGCCGAGGGGGGAGCGGATCTCGGCGTCGCGTACGACGGCGACGCAGATCGCTGCTTCTTCGTCGACGACAAGGGCGAGTTCGTCCCCGGTGACTTCGCGACCGCACTGATGGCCGAGGCCGTGCTCGCGAAGGCGCCCGGCGAGAAGGTGATCTACGACGTGCGCGCAAGCTGGGCGGTGCCCGAGACGATCGAGCGC